>JAGRJA010000305.1 GCA_020443005.1 Pseudomonadales bacterium | reverse complement strand
GGCTCGCCAGTCTCTCCACAAGAGTTTAACGGAAAGGGGAAAAAGGCCTGTCATGTGCCCTCAGGCTCAAGTCGACCGGCCTGCATACGCAGCGTTCGGGAACAGCGGGCCGCCAGCTTTTCATCGTGGGTGACCAGAATCAGTGTTGTATTATTCTGGCGATTGAGATCAAACAACAGGTCAACGATTTTCCCGGCAGTGCGTGCATCGAGGTTTCCGGTCGGCTCATCGGCAAACAAAACAGCAGGCTCGCAAACAAACGCTCGTGCAATCGCAACACGCTGTTGTTCACCACCGGATAACTGGTTGGGATAATGGTGCAAACGCTCACCCAGCCCCACCTTGTACAGCAGGGCTCTTGCCTTGTCTTCACAGTTTTGCCATTGCAACAATTCCAGCGGCAGCATCACATTTTCAAGTGCACTCAAACCCGGTAAAAGATGAAAACTCTGGAAGACAAAACCAACCTTACGCGCCCTTAAACCCGCCTTTCCTTCTTCATCCAGCGTTGTCAAGCACTCTCCTGCCAGCACAATCTCGCCCGATGAAGGTGTGTCGAGCCCTGCCAGCAAACCCAGCAAAGTCGATTTACCAGAACCGGATGCGCCCACAATCGCCAATGTCTCCCCGGTTTCGACAGACAGATTGACATCTTCGAGAACAGGAAGCGGTTCGGCATCCACCCTCTTTACAATCTTTTGCAAGGCCTTTGCTTCAAGAATGACTGGCATCAGAAAACACCTTAATGACTCGCCACGCATTATTGTCGACCACAAAACGGAGCCAAACAGACAGGCCGACTTTATATAATGCTAGAATATCCCGCCCGAAATACTGAAACGACAGCTCCCTGTTCAGGCAGGCAATATGAACCCGACAAACTCTAACAGTTTTCATCGTTATCCTTCCATTGTGGGAATTGCGTTGATATTGCTGTTGTGCTGCCCGCTCTCCAGTGCAGGAAACCAAAACGCGCTCACAATTCTTGTTTTCGGCGACAGTCTCAGCGCCGGCTATGGCATAAAAAAGGAAGAAAGCTGGGCATATCTGTTACAACAAAAACTTGAACAGGAGGCTGTTTTTCACGACCTCCGTGTCAATGTTGTGAACGCCTCAATCAGCGGGGAAACCAGCGCTGGTGGCCTCAGCCGTCTTGAGGCTACACTCGAACGGGTTAAACCCGACATTCTGATTCTTGCGCTGGGGGCAAATGACGGTTTACGCGGCTTTCCCGTTAAACTGATCGAACAGAACCTCGAAAAAATGATCAGCATGGCAAAAACACGAAACATCGGTATTCTGCTTTGCGGCATACAGATACCGCTGAACTACGGGCCTCGATACACCCGTCTTTTTGAAAAAATGTACCTGAACATCGCCAGCCAAAACTCGCTGCCATTCTTACCAAGCCTTTTGGGCAATATCCCGCTCGACACCAACCTGATGCAGGCCGATCTGCTTCACCCCAATGCCCAAGCTCAGCCCTTGATACTCGAGCTGCTTTTTCCGGCACTGGAGCCACTCATTGCAGAACAGATAAAAGCGCCACTTCATCCACAGCCCGCTTCGATTAACCCTCAGCCATGAAACCGTCTCATCCCACCGTTAATCTGCCTGCGTCAAAAACACCGGCGCAACTTGATCAGGCGATTGTCTGGCACCCCTACAGCTCAATCACCAATCCTGCGTCGGCCTACCTTGTTGAACGGGCGGAAAACTGCAAGCTCCATCTTGCAGACGGTCGCCAGCTTGTCGACGGCATGTCATCCTGGTGGTCTGTAATTCACGGATACAATCACCCCGTACTGAATCAGGCCCTGCGTGATCAGATCGAGGATTTTTCGCATGTCATGTTTGGCGGCCTGACGCATCGCCCGGCAATTGAGCTCTGCCAGAAACTGGTGGAAATCACGCCGCAGGGGCTGGACAAGGTTTTTCTTTCTGATTCAGGCTCGGTTGCTGTTGAGGTCGCCATGAAAATGGCCCTGCAATACTGGCAGGGAAAGGGCAAGCCGGATAAAACAAAATTTGCCTGCTTGCGAGGCGGCTATCACGGCGACACCCTGGGCGCGATGTCGGTTTGCGACCCCATCACCGGAATGCACAAGCTTTTCAGTCAGACACTGCAAAAACAGCATTTTATCGAAAAACCTCACTGCAAATTCCATGAAGATTGCAGCGAACACGATTTGCAGGATGCCCGGACCCTGCTCCGGAACAATCACCAACACATTGCAGCGCTTATTCTTGAGCCTGTCGTGCAAGGTGCCGGGGGCATGTATTTTTATTCCCCCGACTATCTGAAACAATTAAAAATGCTGTGCGAAGAGTTTCATATTTTGCTGATTGCGGATGAGATTGCCACCGGCTTCGGGCGAACCGGAAAACTGTTTGCTTGTGAACACGCCGGTATCAGCCCGGATATATTGTGCCTTGGAAAAGCCATGACAGGTGGTTACATGACGCTCGCAGCCACTCTCTGCAGCCCTTCCGTTGCCGATGGCGTCTGCAGCAGTGGCAGCGGGGCCTTCATGCACGGCCCGACTTTCATGGGCAATGCCCTCGCATGCGCCGTTGCACTTGCTTCAATCAAACTCTTGCTCGAAAGCAACTGGCAGACGAAAGTGCTGCATATCGAAAAGCAGCTCGACAGATTGTTATCCCCGGCAGCAACAATGAGCGGTGTTCACGAGGTGAGAGTGCTCGGCGCAATCGGTGTGATAGAGCTCGACGAAGCGGTCGACATGGCCATCATCCAGCCGCTGTTTGTCGATGCCGGCATTTGGGTCAGACCCTTCGGGAATCTGGTCTATGTCATGCCACCTTTCATTATTGACGATAACTCGCTAGAGTATCTCGGCTCGTCACTGCTGGATGTGCTGGGACGGTATCTTGCCAACATCTAGACCTTCTTTTTGTCAAAAGCTGAAAATCCTGAGGAATTCCCAACATGTTGTACACCGCCATCAAACACCTTCACATGCTCGCTGCCGTTATTTCAATTCTGGGTTTTATTGCAAGAGGTGCACTGCGTTTTCAGGGGTCGGCACTGCTGGAAAAAAAAGCCGTAAAAATACTCCCGCACATCAATGACACTATCCTGTTGCTTTGCGGTTTCACACTGGCCGCGATGATCGGTGCACAGTCTGGCGGGCATACCTGGCTGGCTGCCAAACTGGTGGCGCTGGTTCTCTACATTCTTCTCGGTATGGTGACACTGAAATGGGCGCCTAATCACACTGTGCGCGCCATCAGCTTTACTGCCGCCATTCTGGTATTCGGCTATATCATGATGGTAGCCCGAACCAAAATGGCTTTCCCTTTCTAGGCAAGGCTGTACCAGAGCAAGGCCTGCACTGACCCCGAAGTTTCCGGAAAACCAACCGTCAATCCACTGATGCAAACAGAAAGCCATCGGCGCAATGCACTGACATCGTAGCGTATTTTCACCAGGGCAATCACCCTGCGCTTTCTACGCAATCGGCGGCTAAAAAGAGGCTGGCTCTTCAATAAAGCGCTCGACTAGGTATATAATCCTGCGGCGGGGGTAGCATGCCACTTACTATAAAACTTGTCAGAAATTCGATTTTATCCGTTTTACTGTTTTTCGCCGTGATGGCGTCAAGCATTTATATCTATTGGGGCGATTTGCGCTCCTTTGTCACCGAATTTGATACCGATGTGCGGGAATACTATCTCGCCAGAGTACAAACTCCCTACAAACTGCTGGCCGAACAACTGCAAAACCAGAGCCCCGTCAACGAAGACATCCTTAAACAGCTTTTCGAGCTGGAAGAAAAATTATCTGAAGTTCAATACACCGACCGGCTAACACCGGTTAAAGAAGACCTGCTTTTACAGTTAAGCCGATATTACGAAAAACAGTCGGATTTCGACAAGGCGCTCACCTGGCAACAAAAACTGATCGATTTCGTTCCAAAAAATATCGATTACCAATATCAACAGGTCGAACTCCTGTTCAAATCCGGCAACAACGAAGCTGCAATGGAAAAGCTCGCCGGCCTTTTTGAGCTGTTGCCGGAAAACAACCGTGTCGCAAGCCGGTATCTGCCCGCCCTGATCGACAATGGCATGTATGACAAGGCCTATGAGGGTTTGATCTCCTATCTTCGGCTGCGAACAGACGCAACCCGCAATGAATGGGGCTATTACTGGTCTGAAAACAAAAGCTTCAGCCGTGAGTTTTCAGACTTCACCTACCCGGCTATCGAGCCCGGTGTTATCAATCTTGAATTTACCGTCCCTGAAAAAACAGCCTTTGTTCGCGTGGTTTTGCCCAACCACAGCGTGCTGATGATTCAGGATGTTGAATCTTCTGTTTTTCACAACAACGCATGGCATCCTCTGCCCGAAAAGCTGCTGCAAACCCAGAACATACAGCGCAGCAAAAAATTCATGCGCGCAACCGGCAAGGCCTTTCAGGCACTCACCATCAATAACATTCCGGCTGATTTGCGGGCAAAAGCAGCACAAAAAATCCGCCTGAAAATCAGCTATATGGATGATATCGACTGGGTGAGCAGCATGCTGGAGCACCCTGAACTGCACGATTTCCTATCTGGCCTTGAGCAGCAAGAGCGATACAGCGATATCAGGTACATTAAAAAAGCCATCTTCTCATCCCTCCGAAAAAGCCTGATTGTTGTCAGCCTCGGCAACAACAAATTTCCTGTCAATACTGGCCTGAACCTGAACCCCTCCAATGGCAAGTTGCAATTTCGCAAGCCCCTGAAACGCGACACCTACAGGGATTATGTCGAACTCATCTTCCCCGACACCATTGCGGCTCGCTATCAACTCCGGCTCCAAACAGGTCATTCATCTGCCAACGAAATCATTCCGACCCTGAAAAACAGTGAAAACCTGCTTTACGATGCCATCAGTGGTCAACTGACAGTGACCGGCAAAAATCCGTCGCTCACGATTGATTTGTCATCACTGCCCGATGACATTGCCCTGACTGTCAAGGGGGAAGTGTTATGAAGAGGCTGTTTTCATTGATCGCTTTTCTGTGGCGCTGGAGCTGGCTGATAACCCTGCCTATCGTCATTATCTTCATTATCTGGGCCAAAAACAGCTACAACGATATCTACGAATTCAATGTGCGTTTTGGTGACGAGCGCTTCTATACTCCCATGCACGGCAGAGCCAGAAACACCCTGATTGTCATGGCTGATGAAATCGAAAAAACCGTCAAGCGGCAACTGTTTGGCGAGAGCAGTGGCCTCGAACAGGTAGAACTGGTTATTCCCGAACCCAACCTTGCAGCACTCAACAGCAACCTGCCCCACTCCGGTTTTGAATACATCGAAGGCGGTATGGTAATTGACGGCAGTATCAAGGAAGCCAAAATCCGCTATCGTGGCGACCATATCTATCACTGGGGGAACCCCAAAAAGTCGTTTCGGGTCAAAACCAGCAAAAAGAGTCTCTACAAAGGCAAACGCCTGATCAACCTGATCTCCCCCAAGCAGGATGCGATGGTCAACGGGCACATGAGTTACCGCCTCGGAGAGTTGATGGGCATCATTTCCCCCATGTCAAGCATGGTGGAAGTTACCCTGAACGGGAAACCCCGCGGTGTTTACGAGCTTGTGGAACAGCTTGAGGAATCCACTATTCGTTCCCATAACTTCATGCCCGGCGACCTTTACAGTGGAGAGCTGATTGCCAAGGACGCCTACGAGGGCGTCAGTCGTTATGTCTTTGAGCATGCGGGCCTGTGGGAAAAGAAAGCCGTTAACAACCATTTTGCCGAAAATGCCCGAAAACCGCTGGAAACACTCCTCGAACTGATCAACGATTTACCCACAGAACAGCAGCAAGGCGAAATATCGCGTCTTTTTGACATGCCGGCCTGGGGGCGTTTTGCTGCCTATGAAATTCTCACGCAATCGTTCCACTATGATGAAACCCATAACTGGCGTATTTATTACGACCCCTGGAAAACAAAACTTCAACCTGTGATCTGGGACCCAAACGGCTGGCCTCCCTACTGGATGCCGGAGGAAAACGGGTTGCCACAACTCGACATCATGCCCAGCCGCCTGCACCGCATGATCAGCAAAAACAGCGATTTCCTGCGCGCCCGTCAACAGGCCTTTGTCGATTTTTTTGAGAACGGTATCGACCGTCAATTGATCAGCGAAGCTGAAGCGCTCATGCCACAAGTCCGCATTGCCGTCGATCAGGACGCTTACCTCAGCCCCAAAAAAGAAGATGCTGTTCTGGCCGCTATCGACGATTTCGTGCCGATGCTGAAAAAACATTTTGAAAATGTCCGATCCGGCTACCTCTCGCCAGACAAAGGCAATTTTCACCTTGCCCGACTCGACAAGTCACGCTTTGCAATCAGCAACAGCAATCGAACCCCGACTGACAAGGTTTCAGTGTCTTTTGAAGAAGCCACTCCAACAATTTCAACCGTGCTGATTCATTACACCAACAACGGTCAATTAATAACCAGAGACATCAGTTCCCAGCTATCTGTACGCGGCAACACCCTCACTTTGCATACCCCACTGCTTGCCTCGTTTGATCTGGTTGCCGACTACGGTGTGCAACCCATCAAGAAATACCGACTTCAGGTCAAACCCGGTTACTACGAAATCGAGTTTGTAAATACAGCGCTGCCTGATGACATCAGCGACATTAAAGTGGACTATCAGGGCGGAGCAAGCGAGCACCTTCTACCCGACAACACCATTGCAAGTGCAGAGTTCAATAATCAGTTCAGGCTTGTGATTGATGCCCCTGTGCAAAAACACATTGTCTGGGAAGGCGATATCGAAATAAAAGGCACTCAAACGATCAACTCACCCCTGCTGATCAAGGCCGGCACCACCATCCGACTGCACCCCGAAGCCAACCTGCTCATCAACGCCCGCGTCAATATGGCAGGAACCCGGGAAAACCCGATTCGTTTTATTCCGGCAGAAGCCGGTCAGGCACCCTGGGGGACTGTTGCAGTTCAGGGTGAAGGCGCTGAAAACTCCAAACTCACCTTCTGCGAATTTTCCGGTGGAAGCGGCTACAAGCGCGATATGTTTGAATATTCATCCATGTTTTCAGTTCACAATGTACCCAACATCAACATCAATAACTGCGCTTTCCGTGACAGCCATATCGTCGATGACATGGTTCATGTTGTCTATTCACATGCCCACTTTGATCATTGCACCTTCGAGCGCTCTCTTTCCGACGCGCTGGATATCGACATCAGCACCGCCATCATTGAAAACAGCACCTTCCTCGACAGCGGCAACGACTCTATTGACTTGATGACCTCCCATGCCATTGTATTCAACACGCGCATCGTGAGCAGTGGTGACAAGGCCATTTCAGTGGGTGAAGGCAGTAAACTCCTTGCCATTAAAAACAGTTTCGAACGCAATGCCATAGGCATTCAATCCAAAGACGGTTCCATCGCGACAATTGTCAACACCGACTTCCTGTTTAATGATATGGCCGTCGATGCCTACAAGAAAAACTGGCGCTATAATTCCGGCGGCTATGTCTACCTTTACTTC
>JAGRJA010000304.1 GCA_020443005.1 Pseudomonadales bacterium | reverse complement strand
TTTGTTGATTTTGATTGCCGGCTGTGTGGCGCCAACCAGTCGCTTGCCATCGGTTAGTGATGAGGTGATCGAAGCCGAAAGACAGAAGCAGCTCGATTTCGCCACTACCTCATTTGTCAATGCCAGTACCCGGCTGTATGCGATCGCTTACCCGATTCTGGAAAAAGGCGTGCCGCTCTGCGAGAAGCATCGCTATGCCACCGGTTTTATTGCCGTCAATCGCTACCTTTATGGAGAAGAACTGGCCGATTCGCTGCAGCGAACTTATTCACTTTCTGATGCCCTGAATGTGCTGGCGATTGTGCCTGGTTCTGCTGCTGATAAGGCAGGTATGCGGGTCGGTGATGCAGTTGTTGCGATTGGCGGCAACAGAATAATGCCCGGCAAGAAAGCGATGATCGAATTTGGCAAAGTGATGAATGGCCGGCAATATTCCTCCACCGATCTGACTGTTCTTGTAGAGAGAGACAGCAGGCAGCAGACATTGCTTTTGAAGCCGCAGCAAGTTTGTGATTACGATGTTGTGTTACACCCGGATACCAATGCCATCAATGCCTATGCCGATGGCGAAAATATTTTTATTACCAAAAGAATGATGGATTTTTTTGAGAGTGATAACGAGGCAGCGCTGGTCATTGCCCACGAGATTGCCCATAACGCCCGGGATCATATCAAGGCAAAACAGCAGAATGCGATGTTGGGGGTGCTGGGTGGTTTGCTGGTTGATATTGCAGCTGCTTATGGCGGGGTAAACACCAATGGTGAATTTGCCAATCAGGGCGGGGCGATAGGTGCGCGCGCCTATTCAGTGGAGTTTGAAAAAGAGGCGGATTATGTCGGTCTGTATTTTATGGCGCGAGCCGGTTATGACATTCAGGGTGTAGAGCGTTTCTGGCGACGGATGGCCTTGCAGAACCCCAATGCAATAACACTGCAAACTACACATCCTTCTTCACCTGAGCGATTTTTATTAATGGGCAAAACTACGCAGGAAATCGAACAAAAACAGTTAAAGGGTTTGCCGCTTTTACCGGAAGAAATGCCGAAACAGTAAACAGGATGACGATGGCCGGGTCGCATCCAGATACGCTGTCGAGCCGCTTTGTTCATTTTGCCCTGTTATCTGGTTTGTGCTGATGCCCTGCTGTTCATCTGCCGGACAAGAGCGCTTGCCAGGTTGTCGTGAACTGTTCGATTGGTCAATGCGTAAAAATCGCTTTATGCTGATTATTCTAAACAAATTGTTCAGAATATCGTTTGGTGGCTGTGTTGGGTTTTGATTGGCTTTTGATGGCCAGCAGTTGTTGGCAGGTTGAGATGAATGAGTGAATTTCAGGGTGTTGTGATTGTCGATGACTGTGCGGTGTTGCGTACAGCAGGGTTGGCTTCTCTCGAGCAGGCAAGCCAGAAAATCATCGAAGCGATTGATTTCGCCCGGCAAAATCAGCTGCGAAAATTGATGATTGACACCCTTGGTTTTCAAGCCGGCAATTTGCCGAGTAAGGCAGACCGTTTCTTTCAGATTCGGGAATGGGCCTATGCCGCCAGGGGTGAAGTCAGTATTGCACTGATTGTCGAAGAGCATCTCATCGACCCTGAGCGTTTTGGTGCGGGTATTGCTGCAATCAGCGCACTGAAAGCAAAGGTTTTTCTTTCCGAAGTTGATGCCATGCAGTGGCTGGCGGATGTTTGTTAATTGCCTCAGGCAGCGGGTTTTCAGTGGTTATGCCGGTTTGAAAATCGGGGTTCCTTGTAAGCCAGATCAGGTTTGATTTCTTTCAAAACTTGCGCATTAACACAGCGCGGTCGTTTCGGAATTTCATGTCGTCAATGGGCAAGCATTTGTCGATGGAATTCATGTTTTTTGACGGTCTTCATGCGTGCTGAATTATCATGGATTGGCCAGAAACCTGATTTTTTGCTAATGCACATAAACTGGAAGTGGATATTTATCGCCCTGGGCAGGCCTGAATTTGAAGGAGCGAGTGAAAATGACAAGTTACAAGGAAGAATACCAACGATCACAACAACACCCTGAGCGCTTCTGGGCTGAAAAAGCGGATGATATTCAGTGGTATAAAAAACCGCAAACCATACTGGGTAAGGATGAGAATGGTGTTGACCGCTGGTTTGTTGATGGCGAACTTAACACCTGCTATCTCGCTGTTGACTACCATGTGGAACAGGGGAAAGGCGAACAAACGGCAATCATTTACGATTCGCCCGTTACAAAAAGCAAGGCAAGGATCACCTATCAGCAACTGCT
>JAGRJA010000303.1 GCA_020443005.1 Pseudomonadales bacterium | reverse complement strand
TAGGATTATTCGGTTGCGCAAGGAAAATGATTGCTGGTTGATAACGCTCTATGGCATCAAGCATTGCATTAATGTCGAGCTGGAAACTACTTGTGAGTGGCACGCCCTGATAACTGACACGATTGATCTCGGCCAGCACCTTATACATAACAAAACCAGGCTCTGGCGCCAAAACAACGGCACCATCTCTCGCTACGGCTTGTATAAGCAACTGAATAATCTCATCAGACCCATTCCCCAACATCAAACCAAGGTCAGGATCAATGCCCATCACTTTTCTCAGGGAAGCCTGTACCGCATCACCTTGCGGGTCTGGATAACGATTTGCCTCGATTGTTGACAGGGAGGCAAGCCAATCTTGCTTGAGCTGATCGTCAGGCCAGGAAAAGGGATTCTCCATGGCATCAAGCTTCAATAACCCGCTTGCATCGGCGACATGGTAGGCCTTCATTTCAACGACATCACGGCGAATCAAAGCTTGCACCCACTCCTTGACTGGTTTGACCATAATTAATCCTGTTTATATCACTTCTGAAAAGTGCTGTTTTGGAAATTCGTTAATCCTTGAGGATTCGATACTCAGCTGAAAGTGCATGTGCAGAAAGCGATTCCCCTCTTGCCAGAACGGAAGCAGTTTTGCCCAGCTCTGAGGCACCGACTTTCGAACAATAAATAATTGATGTTCGTTTTTGAAAATCATACACCCCAAGCGGTGACGAAAATCGCGCCGTTCCGGATGTCGGCAAAACATGATTAGGCCCTGCGCAATAATCGCCAAGTGCTTCTGCCGTATATTTCCCTACAAACACCGCACCCGCATGACGAACATCAGCCAAAAGCAGCTCTGGAGACTCAACCGACAACTCGAGATGCTCAGGTGCGATCTGATTGCTGATTTCGACTGCGTGCGACAATGAATCAACCCGAATCAGGGCTGCTCTTCCCTGCAAGGACGCCTTGATAATGGATTGTCTTTCCATACTTTGAAGCAAGGTATTCATACTGGCTTCCACGGCGTCAAGAAAATCCTTATCGGGCGTGAGTAAAATAGCCTGAGCATTTTCATCGTGTTCAGCTTGAGAGAACATATCCATTGCAATCCAGTCCGGGTCTGTTTTACCGTCACATATCACCAGAATCTCGGAAGGACCTGCAATCATGTCCAGACCAACCTGACCAAAGACAGCACGCTTGGCTGTTGCAACAAAAACATTTCCGGGGCCAACAATCTTGTCCACCTTCCGAACCGATTCCGTTCCATAGGCAAGTGCAGCAATCGCCTGGGCACCACCGATAGTAAAGACCCTGTCGACGCCGGCAATTGAGGCTGCAGCCAACACCATGTCATTCAGAATACCTTCAGGTGCAGGAACAACCATTACCACTTCTTCGACACCGGCAACTTTTGCCGGGATGGCATTCATCAATACCGATGAGGGATATGATGCCTTGCCACCTGGCACATAAATACCCACGCGATCCAGCGGTGTTATTTTTTGCCCCAGTTGGGTACCGTCCTCTTCAACGAACTGCCAGGAATCCTGCTTTTGTTTTTCATGATACAAACGGATTCTTTTTGCCGCTTTTTGCAAGGCCTCAAGCTGAACCTTGCCAACAGACTGCAGGGCTTTCTGGCAGTGTTCCCTGCTCACCTCCAGATCCGCGAAAGAAGATACATTTCTGCGATCAAAGCGGTTAGTGAAGGTGATAACTGCCTGGTCACCGTTACACCTGACTTCGGAGATAATGCGCTGAACACTTTCAATAACAGATTGATCAGAAACCTCATCCCAGGCCAGCAGTTTTTCAAGTTTCTGATTGAAGTCGGGTTCAGAAGCATCAAAGCGGTTAATTTCAAGCATCATGCACAACCAGCCTGTTCGAGATTGCATCGAGAAAACGCTGAATGGCGTCATGCTTTAATCGCATTGCCGCCCTGTTCACAATAATCCTGGAAGATATTGTTGCAATCAACTCCCTCTCTTCCAGACCATTAGCCCGCAATGTGTTCCCCGTATCCACAATATCCACGATTTCATCAGCGAGCCCGGTAATTGGAGCCAACTCCATCGCCCCGTACAACTTCACAAAAGTAGCCTGCCTTCCCTGCTCCGCATAATAACGACGCGCCACATTAATGTATTTTGTCGCTACTCTGACCGTTTGCTTGCCTCTTACACTTTGTCCCTTGACACCGGCTGTCATCAATCTGCATCTCGCGATACCCAGATCGAGCGGTTCATAGTAGCCGTCTCCGCCATGCTCCATAATGACATCTTTTCCAGAGACGCCAATATCAGCTGTACCAAACTGGACATATGTCGGCACATCAGATCCACGAAGCACCATCAGCCTGACCGAAGGGTTCGTTGTTTCAAAAACCAGCTTTCGGCTCTGGGCGATATCATCCAGCGGGCTGATACCAAGCGCCGAAAGCAGTGGTAATGTTTCCTGCAAAATACGCCCTTTGGTTAAGGCCAGTGTTAAATGCTGATCCATATCACCTCTCACCTAGTCGGGCACTCGCCTTATATTTGCGCCCAGCAATTGCAACTTTTCTTCAATACACTCGTAGCCACGATCAATATGGTAAATACGCTCGATGACAGTTTCCCCCTCTGCCACCAGGCCGGCTATAACCAGACTGGCAGAAGCCCTCAAATCGGTTGCCATTACCGGCGCCCCTTTGAGCTTTTCAACACCAGTGACAATCGCGGTATTCCCTTCAACATTGATATTTGCCCCCATTCGATTGATCTCATGGGCCTGGATCAGACGGTTTTCAAAAATGGTTTCCTTGATTGTGCCCGTGCCTTCGGCTATCGCATTCATGGCAGTAAATTGCGCCTGCATATCGGTAGGAAAGCCGGGAAAAGGCGCTGTTTTAAGATTGACAGCTTTTGGCCTTTTTCCCCGCATATCCAGCGTGATCCAGTCATCACCCGTTTCAATTTCGGCACCGGCCTCATGTAATTTTGACAGGACGGCATCGAGCAGGCTTGCCTTGGTATTTCGCAAACGAATCTTGCCGCCGGTCGCGGCGGCTGCGACAAGATAGGTGCCTGTTTCTATACGATCCGGCATTACATTGAAGCTGCATCCATGCAGGTGTTTTACACCATTAATGGTAATCGTATCCGTGCCTTCACCCTGAATATCCGCACCCATCGCTATCAGGCAATGGGCGAGATCAACAACCTCTGGCTCTCGCGCCGCATTTTCAATAATGGTCTGACCTTCTGCAAGTGTTGCCGCCATCATGATGTTTTCTGTACCACCTACCGTCACGGCATCCATAACAATGTGAGCGCCTTTCAGTCGCCACTTGCAAGTTGCATGAATATAACCTTCCTCGATCTCGATCGTTGCCCCGAGACTTTCAAGCCCCCTCAAGTGAAGATCCACGGGTCTGCTGCCAATGGCACAACCACCTGGAAAAGAAACTCGCGCTTCACCAAAACGGGTGAGGATAGGGCCAAGCACCAGTATGCTGGCTCGCATGGTCTTCACCAAATCATAGGGCGCTGTGTAACTTTTAATACTGCTTGCATCCACTTCAACACGCATTTTTTCGTCAATGACAACACTGACACCCATGCAAACGAGCAACTCGATCATGGTGGTAATATCGTGTAAATGAGGAAGGTTACCAACAGTAACAGGCTCTGAAGCCAGCAGGGTGGAAGCCAGAACCGGCAAGGCAGAGTTTTTTGCTCCGGATATGGATATTTCCCCTCTGAGGGGGACACCACCGGAAATAATCAGTTTATCCATTTTAAATTCGCTGTATCAATGCTGTGATTTTTCTTGAGGCGTCAATGTTTTCATTTGCACAGCATGAATAGAACCATCTGCAATTTTTTCATTCAAAACACCGTAAACCAGTTGCTGTTTTTTCAGGGTACTCAAACCTTCAAACTGCTTGCTGACGATGTAGAGCTCAAAGTGACTGCCATCACCCTGAACTTTTACCTCTTCTGTATCGAGTGAAGACTCGATCATTGCCTTGATTTCTTCCGGTTGCATGACTACCTCTTGATTGAGAATTCAACCCCTCTAAGCAAACAACACACATTGTAGCTTGAGAGGGATACGGTAAATTTTATGACATTACTGAAGTTTATCGCTTGAGCGCTCTTTTTCACGCTGGACACCCGCTTCGGCGGAACTATCATTTTCAGAAAGGGCTTCATCACTCGCCATCACATCCAATGCTGCAGGTGTATCAACTGGCCTCGCCCAGTCATCAATCACCTTATCAAGATCACCTGTCTGTTCCATAGCCTGCTGAAACTGGCTGTTGAGGGTCGAGCCCACATTGATACCATTAACCACCATATTCAAAAGTTTCCACTCATTACTCTTGTTTCGGCCCATCGTGTAATTGATCAGCAGCGTAGTACCGTCCTTGTTGGCGATTTCCTGGACGATGTAGGCCTTGCGCGCGTTTTCTTCTACAGGCTCGTAGGGATAAACCTTGATCTTTTCATCGGTGTAGCTAAAAAATCCCCTGGCGTAGGTTTTAATCAGGCCTGTTTTGAAACGCTCCTCAAACAGTGTGCGCTGCGCTTCAGTCGCATTG
>JAGRJA010000302.1 GCA_020443005.1 Pseudomonadales bacterium | reverse complement strand
TCGCAGACATTCTCAGGGTTTAACCAGCCGGCTTTTTCAAAAAAAAGTGCAGCATGTTTAATAGGTAGGTTGGCGATATCCGTGGCTTGTTCAGTATTGAGAAAGCAGGGCAATGCATTGTCAATTTGATTGAAATAATCGCAAAGCGTACCTTGCTGTTTTTCGGTTTTTTCGTTAACGGCCAGTTGCATCACACCGCAGGGGTGAAAAACGAGGTCGGGATACTCTCTTTGAAGTTGCTGATAATAATGAAGTGCATAGGGGTAGCTGGCCAGAACAAATCGACTGAGATAACCATCATTAGTTGAGATTTTACTGTAGAGCACCGCCTGGGGGTTGCCGGATGCCCCCCTTGCAGCTGCAGGGTTTTTGTCAATTACCGTAACTTTTATACCCTTGTTGGCGAGTGTTCGGGCTGTAGTGCAAGCAGCAATGCCGGAACCGATTATGACAACATGTTCGGGTTTTTTATCTGTTTTTGATGAGAGATGCCAGGGTGTGTCATGGGCGCTGTGACGGGGGTCCGTTTTTTCTTGTTCAGTGTCTCCTTTGTATGGAATGTGGTTGCTTTCGGTTTTAACGGCCGTAATCATATCCCGCTTTTTCCCGAAACCTGTGATCTTTTTAACGCTAAACCCGACCGATTGCAGTGCGCGTTTAACATCACCTGCTGCGGTAAAGGTGGCAGCTGTTGTACCGATTCTGGACAGCCTGCCAAGGGTTTGAAGGAGTTGCTCAGACCAGAGCGCCGGGTTTTTTGCCGGTGCAAAACCATCGAGAAACCAGGCATCAACAGCGCGGGATTCCGTGTGCGTGATGGCAGGGTGGTCGCTGTCAAGAACTTGCGGCAACAATACATTGGCATCACCCAATAACAGGCTGAGATGTATGCGCCCGGATTCAAAATTTCTGAAATGCATGCCCGGTGTCGGCATCGGGTAGCTATCAATGAGTTGTGAGGACAAAGCCGATAACTCTGGCCAGAGTGCGAGAGCGCGTTGCAAGTCGGCAATTTTTAGCGGGTGTAATTCTGTTGAAATAAAATGTAAATGTGCATTAGCTGGAGCGCTTTGGCTGAAAAGTTGCCATGCAGCCAGAAAATTCAGGCCGGTACCAAAGCCGGTTTCGGCAATCACAAAGTGTTGATATTCACCGAGAAGAGAAAATCGTTCTTGAAGATTATTGGCTTGCAAAAAAACATAGCGACTTTCTTCAAGACCGGACGCTTTTGAAAAATACACATCGTTGAAGAGCGTGCTGAAAGGCTGTCCCTGCTCATCCCATTCCAGTTTGGCGGCTTCAATATTTTCGAGCGTTTTACTCATCTTTGTTGAATCTGAACAGGGGCCACCAGAGTTGCTGGTACCAAGGATACACGGGGTCGTGATCAATGCCGATTTTATCCTGTGCGTGGTGAGGCAGTTTTGCAGTACCAAAAACAAAATCCCAGAAAATCAGTACCGGCGCGTAGTTACCCATCGGGTTGCCGTGCTGGCCGTAACCGTGATGAGCATGATGGGCATCGGGGCCGGTAAAAATGTGTTCCAGCAACCAGATCAATGGCTTGAGTGGCCTGATGTGATAAAGCGGCAAATCCCAGCGGAATGCGGTGTGGGTGAGATAGTTCAGGACGGCCCTGAACGACCACCAGACAATAAACACCTTGCCAAGACCCAGATAGATCGCCAGACCGGAAATATAGTTTACCGGCAAAAGTAATTGCCATAAAAAGTTCAGGCGGCTGGTGACAAGAATGTTCATGGATGAAGCTGAATGATGGG
>JAGRJA010000023.1 GCA_020443005.1 Pseudomonadales bacterium | reverse complement strand
TTTTGCAGGCCTTGCCGGGTTCGTCCTTTCAGCCCATTATTTCCGGGCGTTACCGGGATACCTTTCACTGCGATCAAGGCTGCTGGTTTCTGGTTGAGCGCTACGAAATGATGGATTTGTTTGGCGATCTTTCCAAACACCTGAACCAGAACCCTTTTTGATCTTGGTTTTTTCTTGAATGTCAGGTCTTATGAAGTACAGATAGCGACCTGCTTCGTGCGTGATAGTCAGGTTGTTGGGCACCTGACCGAAAAACGGACTTCTGTATTCGCCCACCTGAATGAAACCTGACTGCTTCAGTGTATCCAGATATTTTTCTGTCCATGGGTCGTGATAGTCCGTAATGGCGTAAATCCTCAGCGGGTTTCTCGCAGGTACCGGGGGTATCCTGTCAAGAAAATTGAAGCTGGGGTCGACATTCTTTATCCAGTATCCCGGGTGGCTTGCAATCAGGGCCTTCTGATAGGAAAGCCTGGCTTCGCCTCTTCCCTTCCCCATGTAATCATTCGCCATAATGTAACTGAGTTTTAAAGGGGTGATTGCGCCTGCCAGTAGCAGGACGAAAAAAACGACTTTTAGAGCGTGCCTGATTGCGACCGCTTGGGCTTTGTTGGTCAGTTGAAACAGACCCTGAATGCCACTGCCGGCGATAAGGCAAAAGTAAGCCATAACAGGATTAAAGCTCCGCTCGAAAAATGCGGCTGTCGAGCAGAAAAACAGGAAATAAACAATCACGGGGGTGATCGTCAGCAGCGCAAGAAATGTGTTCTTTTTGATGATGCAGTGAAGGCCTGTAAGGAAGAGGGCGCATATAACCAGACCAAAGGTTTGTACAAAATATTGCGCGTAATAAAGCATTTGGCCACTGTATGAATACGCTAGCAACCGGTTGGGGGGCACGGGATTTTTGTAGGCATTCAGTACAGAGGGCATCCCTTCCAGATAACCGGAGAAATTGAGAAAAATATAGGGTGCAAAAATAAAGGCGCCAAGCAGAAAAAAAACGATGGCAGGGGGTATTTGCTGCATGGTTTGTTGGAGCGTTGTTGACCATCGTCCCTGGCTTTGTTGATGGATGCTGTACAGAATACCCGTTGCAGGAACCATCGCTATAGCTATCTGGCTGTATTTACAGGCGAAAGCGGCACCACACAGCAGCGACAGAAAAATCAGGTTGCGTTTCGGTTTTCCGGCCCATGTCAGGGAAAAGTAAAGCAGGAGTATGTATATGGCATCAAGCATGGCTTCGGGTCGGATATAATGTGCAGCCTGTACGGTCAAGGGCACAATGGCGTAAATACCCGATGCACCAAGTGCTGCCAGATTTCCCAGATATTGTTTTCCAATAAGAAAAAGGAGTAGCAGGGTTGTCAACTCAAAAACAAGAGAGCTTTGTCGAATCAGGGTGTTGGGGTGAATTTCAAGCCCGAAATGATTGGCGAGCTTTACCAGTGCAGCGCAAAAGGTGATGTAGCCGGAAAGGTTGTATTGGTCTTCATCAAGCTCGTGAATGAGCTCGGGGTTAAGTGCAAGACTGCGTTCAATCTGTTCAGGGTTGTTTGCAATGGCTTTTCGTCTGAAATGTTTCCAGCTGCTATCCCAGTGCTGGCCTTCAACCATTTCGTTGACTGCAGAAGTCACTAGAATGGCATCAACATGATAAATCCGGCTGCTTGTATCAAAGCGAAGGAAGACTGCAAGTGCAGCGATCAGCAGAAATATCGCCCAGGACGCTCTTTCCAGAATGATTTCCCCGTTTTGCTCTCTGTTTGACATCTTCTGCTGTTATCTTCAAAGAAAGAGAAGTATGCCATGCAAGCTGCACTTTTGATATGTGCAGCCTTGTATCTGAAAAAGCGCAGAATCGTCTCCGGGATGTGGAAGCGATTCTGCTGAACCGGGCGTCACTGTTTCAGAATATTGTCCCAGGCGAAGTTTTTATCTCCAATCACAAAAAAGAAAGGGTTGAGAATATCGTCCTTGGTGTTGTAGCGCATCACATTCAGGTCTATATCAACCACCTTGCCGCCGGCCGCTTCGACAACGGCCTGTGCAGCAGCAGTGTCCCATTCAGAAGTAAGAGCCAGTCGCGGATAGATGTCCGCCTGCCCCTCGGCAACCAGACAGAGTTTCAGTGAGCTGCCCATATTTTTTGTTTCCACTTCACCAAGAACATCTGATACGCGCGCCAGAAAGTTTTCAACGGCTTCAGCGCCATGGCTGCGGCTGGCAACAACCTCAATTGGCAGTTGTTGATCCTTGCGGCTTTTGATGGTTCGGGTTGAAATGGCTTTTTGCTGACCGTTTTCATATTTCCATGCGCCCACACCCTTGATGCCGGCATAGGAAATATTTTTGACAGGCACATAA
>JAGRJA010000301.1 GCA_020443005.1 Pseudomonadales bacterium | reverse complement strand
GAGAAAAAACTGTTTAAAATCAATGCGTTATAGATATGGTGCCCAGAAGAGGACTTGAACCTCCACGGCCTTGCGGCCACCAGCACCTGAAGCTGGCGTGTCTACCAATTTCACCATCTGGGCATTTGGGGTTGCCTGAACAGAACAGACAGCCAGGCAAGGGCTGCGACTTTAATCATCCTTTGCTTTATTGTCAATGCAGTGTAATCTCTGCACATGAAAAAAAAGACCGACAGCGCACCCAAATCCAAAGCCCCAAAAGACCCTTACGCCAAACGAGAAGCACGCCGTTATAAAAACCCGATACCCAGTCGGGAGTTCATTCTGGAAACATTTAATGCTGGCGATGAGCCACTTTCACTTGAAACCATTGCCGCTCGCCTGGATATTGCTGACATCGGGGATAGGGACGCCATTGAAAAACGCATTTCGGCGATGGTGCGTGACAACCAGTTAGTCAGGGAAGGTGAATACTACCGACCCCACAGTCAGGCAGAGTTGATAAAAGGACGGGTAATCGGCAACAAGGCCGGCTTTGGCTTTGTTGCGCCAGTTGATGGAAATCCCGCCAACAAAGACCTGTATCTGCCTGAAAAGGAAATGCGCAAGGTATTTGACGGCGACATTGTTCTGGTAAAGCCGGGAATGCCTGACTTCAAGGGCCGCGTTGAAGCAAGCGTCGTTTCAGTTGTGGAATACGGCCGCAAGAACCTGGTGGGGCATTATTTCGAGGAAAGCGGCGTCGCTTTCGTGAAGCCGGACAACCCTCGCATACAACAGGATATTCTGGTGGTATCACCGCCGGACAAAAAACACAAAACACTTAAACCCGAAACCGGTCAGGTAGTGGGTATCGAACTTCTGACTCGTCCCGACCGGCATCAAATCGCCACGGGTTATATTTCCGAGATTCTGGGCCATGTCATGGATCCCGGCATGGAAATCGACATTGCTGTGCGCAATCATGACCTGCCCTATCTGTGGCCGGAAGATGTCACAAAGCAGGCGAATGAACTGCCGGAGGAAGTGCTTGAAACCGACAAATCACTTCGTCATGACTTGCGCAAACTGCCCTTGGTAACGATTGATGGCGAAGACGCGCGTGATTTTGACGATGCCGTCTTCTGTGAACGAACACGAAACGGGGGTTTCAGGCTGGTCGTTGCTATTGCCGATGTTTCTCACTATGTTCACCTGCACACACCGCTTGATCGCGAAGCACATAACCGTGGCACTTCGGTGTACTTTCCCGGCTCGGTTATTCCGATGTTGCCTGAAAAGCTGAGCAACGGTCTTTGTTCGTTAAAACCGGCTGTCGATCGCCTGTGCATGAGCTGTACCATTGAGCTGTCTGCCGATGGCAAGGTACTGAAAAGCCGCTTCGATAACGCACTGATGCACTCACAGGCAAGACTCACCTACACCCTTGTAGGCATTTATCTTGATCAAACCCACGCCGAACACAACAAAATTTGCGATTCACTTGCCGAACCGGTGAAACGCAATCTCGATAATCTCCATGCCCTGTACAAGGTGCTTCGCAAGGCACGGGATTTGCGGGGTGCCATTGATTTCGAAACAGTGGAGACACGCATTGTTTTCAGCGAAGACAGGAAAATTGAAAAAATTGTGCCTGTTGTGCGCAACGATGCGCATAAATTGATTGAAGAATGCATGCTGTTGGCCAATGTGTGCGCAGCGCGTTATCTTGAACAGAACAAACTGCCCGTACTTTACCGTGTGCACGAAAAACCAAAAGCTGAAAAACTGGAAACCTTGCGCAGCTGGCTGGCAGAAATAAGGCTTGACCTTGGCGGCGGTGAATCTCCATCCCCTTATGATTATCAAAAACTGGCTCGCCAGATTGAAGGACGACCTGATCACCATGTGATACAGACCATGATATTGAGATCCATGAACCAGGCTGTCTATCAACCCGAAAATGTCGGTCACTTCGGTCTGCATTACCCGAGCTACACCCACTTCACCTCTCCCATTCGTCGTTACCCTGATTTACTGGTTCACCGTGCAATCAAATATCTGCTTCGAAAAAACAATCAGGAAAGCTCACTCTACCCTTATGACTTGCCTGCCATGGTCGCCGAGGGCGAACATTGCTCCATGACAGAGCGTCGGGCCGATGAGGCCAGCCGCGATGTGGAGGCCTGGCTGAAGTGCGAGTTTCTGCTCGATCATGTCGGCGAAAGCTATCAGGGGGTTATCACGGCAGTGACCAGTTTCGGGTTGTTTGTTGAATTGAACGACATCTACATTGAAGGTCTGGTACACATTTCAACCCTAGGCGAATTTTTCAATTACGATCAGCAAAAACAGCGCCTGATTGGAGACCATAGCCGTACCACCTACCACCTTGGCGACAGTGTTTCGGTGGTTATTACCCGGGTAAATATTGATGAACGCAAAATTGATTTTGAACTTGTCAACTTGCTGGGTCGTCCGGGGAAAAGGGTTCGCAAGCGTAAGGGAGATAATCCTCCTGCCGCGGAAAAAACAGGCAAACATCATAAACAGGAAACATTTGTCAGTGATAAAAAACCCCGGGGGAAAGCTTCCCCCACAAACAAAAAGTCTGCAAAAAAAGGCAAACGCACTGCGTTGCGGCGCAAGAGCCGGTCTCCCCGGTAAACGCCGATTACATATTTTTTCCGGGGCGCGAAACAGGAAAAACGGGACATGAAAAACGAATGGCATTACGGCTTGCACGCCCTGCAAACCCTGATGAAAAGCTCACCGGAACGCATTCTCGAGATTCGGGTTCAAAAAGGCCGACATGACCAACGACTGCAAAAAATCGTACAAAGCGCGCATCAAACCGGGCTCACAATTCTGGAATGCTCGCGCACTGAACTCGACAAACTTTGCGGGCCTCAACATCAAGGTGTTGCCGCCTTTTGCACACCTGGAAAATTGCCCGACGAAAACTTTCTTTACGAACTGATCGCCTCGCTGGATACCGCACCACTGCTGCTTGTACTGGACGGTATTACCGACCCCCACAATCTGGGCGCCTGCCTGCGAACTGCAGAGGCCGCTGGTGTGAATGCAGTGATTACACCAAAGGACCGCTCTGCCGGCATCACACCGGTGGTTCGCAAAGTGGCCTGTGGTGCAGCGGATATTGTTCCCCTCATTCCCGTCACCAATCTGGCCCGCTGCCTTAAAAAACTTCAGGAACTGGGCGTTTGGCTGACAGGCACCTCAGACAAAGCAAATACATCGCTTTTCGAACACGATTTGACAGGCCCTCTCGCACTAGTGATGGGAGCCGAAGGCGATGGCATGCGACGGTTGACAACAGAAGCCTGTGACTCACTGGTGTTTATCCCCATGGCGGGCGAAATAAGCAGCCTGAATGTTTCTGTTGCCACGGGTGTTTGCCTTTTTGAAGCCTGCCGGCAACGCCACCGTCAAGGCAAACCGGGAATTGAACACCCATGAGTCTGAAAGTTATCGGT
>JAGRJA010000300.1 GCA_020443005.1 Pseudomonadales bacterium | reverse complement strand
CTCGGTTTTTACACCAATCTGATCACTTCCGGTGTTGGTCTGAACAAAGCCCGTGTTCTTGATCTTAAAGAGGCCGGGCTTGATCATATTCAGCTCAGTTTTCAGGGAACAGATGTCGAAACGACGAAAGTTTTTGCAGGGGCTGATGTCTTTGCGCAAAAACTGGAAATCGCCAAAACCATAAAAAATGCGGGTTACCCGATGGTTCTGAATTTCGTTCTTCACAGGGGGAATATCGAGCAAACAGCCGCTATGCTGTCGCTTGCTGTTGAACTGGAGGCTGATTATGTTGAGTTAGCGAACACCCAGTATTACGGCTGGGCCTACAAAAACCGTGATTTCCTGCTACCAGCACAAAGCCAGATTGAGAAGGCAAAAAAAGTCACCGATGAATTTCGAGAGGTTCATAAAACAATCAAGGTCTATTTTGTAGTGCCTGACTACTTCAGCAAAAGGCCAAAAGCCTGTGCCGGTGGTTGGGGTTCTCACATGATCAGTGTCACGCCTGATGGCTATGTCTTACCGTGTCAAAATGCAGCTGTTTTACCTTTTGCCGAATTGCCATCTATTCACAATCAGCATTTATCAGAAATCTGGCAAGCTAGTGAGCTGTTCAACGCCTTCCGTGGTGACAAATGGATGCAGGCGCCCTGTGCAAGTTGTGATGAGCGGGTGCTGGACAAAGGCGGCTGTCGCTGTCAGGCCTTCATGCTTACCGGCAACCCTTTTGCCACGGATCCTGCCTGCGACAAATCGCCGGATCACGCCATGATCACATCCAGCCTGATTGCAAGTTCGGTGCAAACGCTGTCATCTTCGCCGATATTGCGTAATAGCCTTAATAGTAAAACCTATATTCGTGAATCTACCGGGGAACACTCGCGATGAGTCTGCTTGATAAAAAAGCGTTTGAGGCCGAATTGAGAAGTTATGAGCGCTTCTATCATATACACCACCCCTTTCATATCGACATGAATCAGGGCAAATGTACCCGAGAGCAAATACAGGGGTGGGTGGCGAATCGTTATTATTATCAAATAAAAATTCCTGTGAAGGATGCAGCGATAATGTCGAACTGTCCTGTTCAATCCGTTCGGAAACATTGGGTTCAGCGCATTCTTGATCACGATGGTTATGGTGATTCCGAAGGTGGTATAGAAGCATGGTTGCGTCTCGGTGAAGCAGTGGGTTTGTCGCGTCAGGCACTTGTCTCTGAAAGTCTGGTGTTACCCGGTGTGAGGTTTGCTGTTGATGCCTATGTCAATTTCGCTCGACAGGCAAGCTGGCAAGAGGCGGCTTGCTCATCCCTGACCGAATTATTTGCGCCGACTATTCATCAGAAAAGGCTCGATCATTGGCCCGAGTATTACCCCTGGATTGAAAAGGAAGGCTACAGGTATTTTCGGCAAAGATTATCCGAGGCGAGAAGGGATGTTGAACATGGTCTTGCCATCACTCTGGATTATTTCAACACAGAGCCTTTGCAAAATCGCGCTCTGCAAATCCTGAAGTTCAAACTTGATATTCTCTGGAGCATGCTTGACGCGATGGTAATGGCGTATGTTTATGACAGACCACCTTATCATTGTGTCACGAACCGATAATCAGCTTATAACGGAGCCAAACATGAATACTAATGAGATTCTTGCCAACCTTGAAGCGATAAAACAGCTTAAATACACTTACTTACGCTATCTGGATTTGAAGAAATGGAAAGAAATGGAATCTCTTTTTACACCAGACATCATTAGCTCCTACGCTGATGGTGATCATGCCTATGCGGGCAGGAAGGCCGTGATAGGCTTTCTGGAAAAATCGTTAAGTCATCCCCGAATTATTACAAAGCATCAGGTACATCACCCTGAAATTGCATTAAACGAAAAGGGTGATAAAGCGACCGGCATCTGGTACCTCACGGATCTGGTTATAAATCGCATTGGTGAACATGAGGGCAAAGCAATTCCCGAGTTCACTCTACACGGCACTGCTTTTTATCACGACGAATATGTGAAGGTCGAAAACCAATGGAAAATTTCAAGAATTGGCTATGAAAGGGTTTTTGAAGAAATTATTGATCGTACTACCGGG
>JAGRJA010000299.1 GCA_020443005.1 Pseudomonadales bacterium | reverse complement strand
CTCACCCGGATATCTACAACATTCTTCTGCAGGTAATGGATCATGGAACCCTGACTGATAATAATGGACGAAAAGCAGATTTCAGAAATACCATTATCATCATGACAACAAATGCCGGTGCGGACAGGATGAGTCGGGCGTCGATCGGTTTTACTACCCAGGATCACAGCAGCGACGGAATGGAAGCCATCAAGAAAACCTTTACCCCCGAATTCAGAAATCGTCTGGACTCCATTGTGCAATTTGCATCCCTCAGCAAAGAAGTCATTACAACGGTTGTCGATAAATTTCTGGTTGAATTACAGGCACAGCTGGATGACAAGAAAGTGGTGTTACATGTCGAAGACGCTGCGAGAGAGTGGTTGGCAGAAAAAGGTTATGATCAGAAAATGGGTGCCAGGCCCATGGCCAGGCTGATTCAGGAAACAATAAAAAAACCGCTTGCTGAAAAGGTGCTCTTTGGTGATCTGGCCCAGGGAGGTGTCGTTGATGTGGTGGTATCAGGTGACAAACTGGTTCTTCAAGTGGAGGAGTATAAAGAGTCTGAACCCGCGCTGGAAACCTGAAGCTGATATTGGCTTTGGGAAAATAAAAAGCCCGGGATAATAACCGGGCTTTTTGGTAATGCGGGGTAAATTTCCCGGCTTTCTGTTCTTATCGGGCTCGATAACTGATTCGACCCTTTGTCAGGTCGTAGGGCGTCAGTTCAACGGTAACCTTGTCTCCGGTGAGAATACGGATATAGTTTTTGCGCATTTTTCCGGAGATATGGGCAGTCACAATATGACCGTTTTCAAGTTTGACTCTGAAAGTGGTATTAGGCAGCGTATCGATCACTTCACCTTCCATTTCAATCTGGTCTTCTTTTGCCATATTCGCTTGTTTACTCCGTCTTTCGATTAGGGAACATTTGAAATTCGAAGCGCAAGTTTGCAAGCATCGAAAATTCAAGAGCGGCATTTTGCACTAAAAGTCAATAAGATGCAAAATTCAATTCACATCAACCCAGCGCCCCTTTGTAAACATTTGAAAGGGTCTGTACCGGGTTTTGTAATTCATTTTTTGACAGTCTTTTATCCAGAAACCCAAATAAAGAAAGGGAAGATTCATGGATTGGGCAATCTCGATCTGTTTCAGAATAGCAAAAACACCGAGACTTCTGTTTTCATGCAACGGGTCATAAAAGGTATAAATAGCGGATAGCCCATTTTTAAGTTTGTCTGTAACAGCAATACCGAGCAATTTTTCATTTTGGAAAATGGCAAAGTAATGAGTGATTCCGGAAACGGCCTGCAAGAAACTGTCATATTGTTCACGATTAGCAGGATACATATCTCCGTCAAAATGCCGCATGGCGATATAGCGCTCATACAATCGGTAGCACTCATCATTGGAAATAGTGTCAACAAGACTGAAAGTCAGGTCTCGGTTTTTTTTCAAAACACGCTTCTGGTTTCTGGAAGGCTTGAAATGTTCTGTAGAAACACGAACAGGAATACAGGCACTGCATTCTGTACACCGAGGTTTATACAGATGTTTGCCACTACGGCGGAAGCCGACATCAGTTGAACGGCTGTAAAGTTCTTCCGTAATCGGCAGTGCAGGATCAACAAACAGGGTTACGGCCTCCTTGCCCTGCAGATAGCTGCAGGGATGGGGGTGTGTTATATAAAGTGCAATCTTGTTGTCGACGGCGGCCATTGTTTATAGGGCATCCTCTTCGAATACCTGTTTATCCCAAAGGCCTATCGGTGTCTGGCGATGTACATATTGCTCAAGTAAGGATGCAAACTGTGTTCGGGGTATTTCTTCAGCACCAAAACTTATTAAATGATCACTGGTTACCTGGCAGTCAATAAGCCTGATACCCCGAGCCCTTAAATGCTTGACCAATAAAACCAACGCGATTTTTGAAGTATTTGTTTTTCTACTGAACATTGATTCACCAAAAAAACATTCACCAAGTGATATGCCGTAGAGTCCTCCAAGCAAATTTTCGTTTTCAAAACATTCGACGGAGTGTGCGTAGCCCAGCTCATATAACCTGCAGTAAGCCTGTTGCATTTCAATGGATATCCAGGTTCCGGTGGTGTGTTTGCGTGTTTCCGCGCAAGCCTGAATGACTTCGGCAAACGCTGAATCAAGTCTGACATCATAGTGATGGTTTTTTAACACCTTCTTCATGCTTTGTGAAATGTGAAGCTTTTCGGGAAACAATACGCATCTCGGATCTGGAGACCACCATAAAAGAGGCTCTCCCTCGTTGAACCAGGGGAAAATGCCTTGATGATAGGCCGCAAGTAATGTTTCGCTGGAGAGGTTTCCGCCAGCAGCCAGCAAACCATTGGGTTCATTCAGCGCCTTTTCCAATGGCGGGAAAAGCCCGGCAGGGCTCTCATCATCCAGCCATGGAATGCGGATCATGTTGAGCGCCTTTAACAGGGTTATTTATCAAGAAACTTTTCAGCGTCAAGAGCGGCCATGCAACCAAAGCCGGCGGATGTTACTGCCTGACGATAAGTGTGGTCAGCGACATCACCGGCAGCGAAAACACCTTCTACACTCGTTGCGGTAGCGTTACCATCAAGTCCGCTGCGGATCTTGATATATCCGTTTTTCATCTCGAGCTGGCCTTCAAAAATATCGGTATTGGGTTTATGTCCGATAGCGATAAAAACGCCCTGGAGATCGACTTCTTGTGTGCTGTTATCCTTGGTGGACCTGACACGCATACCGGTAACACCGCTATCATCCCCCAGAACCTCCTCCAGCACATGATCCCAAAGAAGGGTGATATTGCCATTTTCAGCACGCTCAAGAATTTTGTCCTGCAGAATTTTTTCAGACCTGAATTTGTCCCTGCGGTGAACAACAACCACTTCGCTGGCAATATTGGCCAGATAGAGCGCCTCTTCAACAGCCGTGTTTCCACCACCGATTACAGCTACTTTTTGACCGCGATAGAAAAAGCCATCGCAAGTGGCACAGGCACTTACCCCTCTGCCCATAAAGGCTTGCTCTGAGGGCAGGCCAAGATATTGTGCTGATGCACCGGTTGTAATGATTAATGCATCACAGGTATAGCTGGAACTGCCTTTCAGAACAAAGGGGCGTTGCTTCAGGTTTACTTCATGGATGTGATCCATGATGATTTTGGTATCAAATCTTTCAGCCTGTTTCTGCATTTTCAACATGAGGTCAGGCCCCTGTATACCTTCGGGTTCTCCCGGCCAATTATCAACATCTGTTGTGGTGGTCAATTGACCACCTTGCTGAATACCGGTTATGACAACCGGATTCAGGTTTGCTCTGGCAGCATAGATGGCTGCTGTGTATCCGGCGGGGCCGGAGCCGAGAATAATAAGAGGGTGGTGAAGTGTTTCAGTCATAGTAGAACCTTGTTTACGAACTGGACAAAATTGGCATTATGATAGATGAAGCTGACTAGAGCGTACAGAAGGTATCGTTATAAACTTTAAAAATCTTTTATAAGCTGCTGAAAAATCGATAAAAACGGTTACAATATGCGCTGATATTACTTTAGGGTGCTTAAGTTTGAGCAAAGCAAACCAGAACCAGCCAGCGGATGGCTCTGCAAACGGAAAGATTTCAGAGAAAGGTCAGGAAATTCTTCAACGGGTCAGTCACGAAGGCTTGTTGATAAGCCTAATTGCCTTGTTTGTGTATCTCATGCTGGCACTGCTCAGTTACTCCTCGTCCGATCCGGGTTGGTCAAGTACCGGTATGAGCGGTGAGGCAATTCATAATCTGGCCGGGCCAACCGGTGCATGGCTGTCCGATCGCCTCTATTCGTGGTTCGGCAATCTGGCTTATCTTCTTCCGGTCATTCTTGTGTATCAGGCCCTGATACAATTTCGAGACCGCAACAAACCATTTACACTGGACTGGATGTTGATTGCCTTGCGCTTCACCGGCTTTATTCTGGTCATGGTGTCAGCTACAGGCTTGGCGAGTTTACAATTTTACGATGCAGAACAAAGTCTGCCATTCTCGAGCGGCGGATTACTGGGCGAAGAAATAGCAGCGGCAACAGAGGCTGCATTTAACCGTATCGGAGCTACTATCCTGCTGCTGGCGATACTCTTTTTTGGTTGCACGATCTTTACGGACATTTCATGGTTGGCCGTAATGGATTTTCTGGGGCAACTCGTACTCACGGCTTATGATAAAGCAGGTGACTATGTGCGCAATAAACGGATCGAAAAGGAAGAAAAACACATCGCTGAACAAGCACAAAAGGAACGAAAAGCAGCGGTCGAAATAAAATCACAAAAACAACTGGAAAAAAAACCACCCAAAATAACCCCGCCAGTTATTACTCCACCCAAACCGAGCGTCAGGGCACAGAAAGAAAAGCAGGGCACCTTGTTTGAAACAGCTGTAACGGGTGAGCTGCCGAAACTGGAGTTACTCGACAAGGCTTCAGAAAATCAGGATACCGGCTTTTCTGAAGAGTCACTCGAAGCCATGTCGAAGTTGCTGGAGCTGAAACTTCAGGATTTCGGTATCAGTGCCGAGGTGGTTTCCGTCCAGCCAGGCCCTGTGATAACGCGGTTCGAAATTCAACCCGCACCGGGTGTCAAGGCCAGTCGTATCAGTAATCTGGCCAAGGATCTCGCTCGCTCGCTTTCTCTGGTCAGTGTTCGCGTGGTAGAGGTCATTCCGGGTAAGTCCTTTGTCGGGATTGAAACCCCCAACGAAAAACGACAAATGGTTCTGCTGCGAGAGGTGCTTGCCTCGGAAGCCTACGAAAAGGCCAAAAGTCCGTTAACCTTTGCATTGGGGCATGACATTTCAGGTCAACCCGTTATGGCGGATCTCGCCAAAATGCCACACTTGCTCGTGGCCGGTACAACCGGTTCCGGAAAATCTGTAGGTGTGAATTCAATGCTGATCAGTCTTCTTTACAAAGCCACACCCAGAGAAGTTCGCCTTATCCTGGTCGACCCCAAAATGCTGGAACTTTCCATTTATGAAGGGATTCCCCATCTGCTCACACCGGTCATTACCGATATGAACGATGCTTCAAACGGTCTTCGCTGGTGTGTGGGTGAAATGGAACGCCGGTATAAACTCATGGCTGCAATGGGGGTGAGAAACCTTGCCGGATTTAACCGCAAAATTGAAGAGGCCAACGCCAGGGGTGAGCAAATTCCCGATCCCTTATGGGTACCAGACCCTATGGTTCTGGATGTTGAAAATCAGGAAGCGCCCAACCTCGATACATTACCCTTTATTGTAGTTGTTATTGATGAATTTGCTGACATGATGATGATTGTCGGTAAAAAAGTTGAGCAGCTTATTGCTCGTATTGCTCAGAAGGCAAGGGCTGCTGGCATCCACATGGTGCTCGCAACGCAAAGACCGTCGGTCGACGTTATCACTGGTTTGAT
>JAGRJA010000005.1 GCA_020443005.1 Pseudomonadales bacterium | reverse complement strand
CTTTATCCCGACCGGTCTTGATTAGCCACAGTTCTAGGGGTGACTGGTAGGGGCTGATACCACAGGCGGCAGCGGCCTCACTGGCACCAATACCGCGACGGCGCACATCGAGCCAGTCCTCGCGGCTCATGGCTTTGGTGGATACCAGACGCAGGGCAGGCGGGTTGGCAGGAACAACATTGGGAAGGTTCATAAGCGATCTCCATGGCATCAATAACAAGAAAGCCTTCAGGTTGAAGGCGGGTGACTAAAGAACTGACTCAGGCGGCGTTGCAACCAGTCCTCGACAAGAGCCTCTGACGGCAGGCTGTTGTGCTCCTGAATGTGCTCACCGATAAAATCCCCGAGCGGGTTGAGTACCTCATACTCCAGTACACCGGTACGCTCACCGGATAAGGTTTCACGGGCACAGACAGCACGGCGTACCAGCGGCAGGTACTCACAACAAGCCGCCACCAGCTCCAGCTGACCATGACCGGGCAACGCAGTGGCCTTGACCCGGCTTTCCAGCAAGCCCTCTTGCAGGAAGGCCGCCCAGATCGGGGCTTCCACCTGCCAGAGCTGCTCTTGGCTAAAACGCACACGCAAGGATTGCACCCGGGTTTTCAAAGCCAGCCCCTGGGCAGTCAGTGAATCCAGATAACGTTCCAGCCCACCCTGAAAGGGAGCCGAAGGGTCAGCATCAGCCAGCAAGGCTGGCACCACCGCAGCGGCAAAGGCGAGGTTTTCGAGGAGATCCACGAGGGCATCCTCAAGCTCAAGGAGCGCCTGATCAAAAGGGGGTGACGACATAAAGACCTCCGGTCACAAGGGCAGAAAACAACTATCAAAGGAAAGGGAAGAACAACGCACAGAAAACGACACGGCAAAACAGGAACAGCCTGTAAGCACAAACAACAAGGCCGCTATATCAACAGCCTCGGATGGGTAATATGTATCTGAAGATGGGATGAAATGCGTCGCGTAACAACAAAGACAGTTATTGTCTTACTGGGTGTTATTGTTTTCAGATGAGGGATAGATTGATGTGAAAAAGGTGTGCTATGGCGACATTGAGGGATAAGGGTATCAACGAGGTGCTTTCTCTCCAGGCTGATTATGGGGCAGGGGGGTGTTTATGGATATTGAAAGATGATGCCTATCGAGATTTTAGTCAGATCGATTGGACGAAGATGCTGGCGGGAGACCCTCAGGGTTTTGGCCTTGGGCCTAATGCCATTATGGCAGGGTGGGATATGGAACCTTCAGGTTATTGCTCACAAACGTTTTTTGAGCAACTCGTTGCCTGGGTGTTGTCTTATGATACGGCAGCGGCCAGAGTGCAGTTTGGAGAAGATTTAAGTTTGTCGTTTCCTGACGACTGGTGTTGGCACACCTTCAATCAGGAAGGACTCAGGCTTGCTCGTTTGTTAAGGGCAGAGAAGGGGCCGGAGGTGCTGGTTCGTTACTGGACGGCAGATTGCGATACGACAAGACCCGGGCGGCTGATTGATGTATTTCCCCATGAGCAGCATTTGCTATATACAGAGGACGTGATAGGGGAAGCTGATAGTGAATGATGAAGAGCAGCTGTTTGCAGCAATATCTAAGCAGAATGTTGAGCTTCTCAAAAAACTGCTGGCTAGCGGTGTTAACCCAAATGCGATTAACGATTTTGGTGACACCGCATTATGTGAAGCTTGTGATAGTTGGCATACGCCGGAAAATCGGTTCAGGATGGTAGAGGCCTTGTTGGATGCAGGGGCAGATCCGAAAATAATCGATGAGGAGGGCGGTGGACCGTTATTTGCATGCGTTATTGCCAAAGATGCAAGGTTAATAGACTATCTGGTATCACGGGGTGCAGACCCCAATCTGGAGCATGATATGGGTACATCCATTTATGCCTGGGCTGACTTTGATTATATGTATGATGAATATGGATTGGTTCTACCGGAAGAACCTACAGAAGAAGATAAAGTCAACGAAGATGCATGGCTGGCCTTTCTATCAAGGCTGGCTGAGGTTTATGAAAAACAGCCGCCCGATTATTTAATCGCGTTGCGTAAAGCCGAGTTGTTTAAAGCAAGTGAGGGTGAAAATAGTGGTTGAGATTGTGAACGAGTGTGTATGGAATGCGTCCGCTAGCTTATGGATAAAAAATCATGTTGTCTTTTGAGTTGGGTCCAGATGACAGGATGCATTTGGCATCGAAAGCTGTTTTTAAAGAGAAAGGAAGGTCAGTGATTGGTGTGTTGATACTGACTGACAAGCGTATATATTTTGGTTCAGTCAACAGGGATGTATCCATTGAAATTCGTGTACAAAATATTTCTGACCTGATTGTAGAGAAGATTCCCAAGAGTTGGCCTGATGACATAAATTGTGAATGCGAGCAACTTTGTATAACTGAGAAAAAACAATACGCTTTTGAGTTGAAAGATCCGGCATTCTGGATAAAGACGATTATTCTGAGTCCGGCAGCGCATGAAGTGTGTCAGAAAATTATTTCTCGTTCGTGAGCATTTCTATGCTCAATTCGATTGGTGTTGTTGTCAATAGATTCAACATGAAGGTTGAGGATATCTTGTGTTCATAAAGGGTAGAGGTGTACTGAGATACAGAGAAGAGGCATAATCATTTCGATAGATAGACGCTCGTAAGTTTTTTCGAATATGGCGCCACATCAAAATAGGAGTAGGAAATGGGGTTGTTTATTTCAATAATTGGAACTGTTATTTTTGTAATATTTTTTATTGCTGTTATGAATATCTCAGTAAACAAACAAGAGGTTTATTTATGGGTTGGTTAGATAAGGCGAAAAACGCATCCACTCAAGTAAAAGATAAGGCTTCAGAGCTATCCGAGAAATCGACCGAAACAATGTCGACAGCTAAGAAAAAGTCTGTTGAGGCTATGATTTCTGCAAAAGAAGAAATGTCTCAAATTGATAAAGGACAGATCATTAATGATGCTAGGTCGAAAGCTTCTGATGTTACTGAAAAGTCCAAAGAGGCATATGGTGCAGCCAAGGATAAGCTGACTGAAATTGACACGGATCAGTTACTCGATAACACCAAAGTAAACATGCGAGATTTGTCAGATAAAGGTATCTCACTAGTGTCTGAAAGTGTCGAGCGATCAAAAATAGCGATTGATAATATCGATTGGGAGGAAGTAACAGACCTTGAAAACCAGAAAGCCAACATGGCTGAATACTGGCGCTCCGGTTCAGATAAGGTCGGTCAGTGGGCGAGGTCTACTTTTGAAGTAGATAAAGACACTCTGCAAATGGTTACCGATCTTCAATCCACTTTGCCGGTACCTGCTTCAACCATGGACGATATTTTTGAGCAATGTCGTAATGTGGCAACGCAGAGAGCACTTTCCGCATTTTTTCTATCGAATGTGACCAATACTATCGATGACTCGTCAGCGGAGAAATACACAAACCTTTCGGAAGACTATAAAGAATTTGGTGACCGTATTGGCAAGCATAATATTCGTAGCAATGAAAATTTCAGCAAAATGCAGGATAAGAGGGCTAAAGCTAAAGATAGTTTTTCGGCCTTAGATGATGGTTACAATAAAGGTGGAATTCTAAACCCACATGATGCTGACATTGAGCATGTAATTGCAGCAAAGGAAATTTTCGATTCAAAACTGTTACGGGCTGGTACAACCGATGATGGGTTACTTGAAGCGATCAATGCTGAAGACAATCTGATTTTCACAAACAGTTCGGTAAATCGTTCGAAAGGTTCAGTGTCTTTAGGTGATTTTCTAAAAAAGTCAGAGCCACATCCTGACAAGCCTGGCGTCAGAACCGTTGAGATTAACGGTGAGGTTCACGAAATCAGTGAGGAAGACTGCCAAGCAGCATATGATAAAGCAAAGGATGCTCTGAATGCCCATAAGACAAACGCAGCTTTAGAGATTGGTGCCACAGCGCTGAAAACTGGTGCTGCAATGGCGATACAGCAAGTGGTAGGCATGATCGTTGTAGAGACAATCGATATCTTCCTTGATGAGGCAAAGTATTTCAGTAAAGAAGTAAAACTCTTTGATGACAAAGGAGTAGTGGGTAACGTCCAGGAGATGAACGAGCGTCTGACAAAAAAATTAAACCAAAGATTTGAGGAAAGGCAAATTTGGACTAAGGCAAAGAATCTTGGAATTGAGGCAGGTGTTTCTGGTGCCATTAGCGTCATCCCACAGATACTTATCTCGATACTGACTAGGCTTCCAGCATTTGCACTTGGGATGATTCGAGAAGGCACGTTGAGTTGTGTGCGTAGCGTTCGAGTATTAGCCAGTAATGACTCCAATAAACTACAGTCCATTGGTATTATTATGGCTAGTACTGCCTCAGCTGTTGTTGGACTTTATGTCAGCCGTGTGATCAGCGCAGGTATAGCGAGTGTTCCTCTACTCAATAACTTTAACAATCAGGTTACTTCTGTACTTTCTGGTATGCTGATTACAGCTGTTCCTTTGGTGGCAATTTACCTCTTCGACCAAAACAAGAAACGTTTTGTATTTGGAATGGCTAAGCCCACTGAGTCGGAGCAACTTGAGGGTTAGTGTCTGCTACCGCTTAGTATCAACTTTGAAGTACCGACGTTTTGGCACTCTTGCTCAGGAGCGGTTTTCGAGCTGTTTCATGAGCAAGGATTCTTGCATGCGAATCGTGAATTCTTGAACCAAAAGGTGCCTTTTGTGCTGACGTGGGGTGGCGATGAGATTCCTGATG
>JAGRJA010000298.1 GCA_020443005.1 Pseudomonadales bacterium | reverse complement strand
ATGGAATAAAAAATCGCCGTGTTGGCTGTGCTGCTATCCACTGTCGGCGCATCGGTATCCAGCAGGGTTTGAATGTTGTCGGCAAGGCCATTAACCAGCGCCACCTGCACAAAAATCAAGGGCTCATTGGGCATGTTGTGATGAAAAAAGGCGTAGAGACGGCGATCTGGTGCCAAACGGTTTTTCAGGTCATCCCAACTGGTAATCTGGTGAACCGCTTCGTATTCAATCAGTTTTTCGAGCAGTGAGGCCGGTGATTGCCAGGTGATTTGTTCCAGTTTGAGAAAACCGATATCAAACCAGCTTGCCAATAAATCTTTCAGATCCTGCTCAACCTCAAACAGCTCCTTGTCTTTTCGTGAACCGAGTGCCAGCAGCTCGGCTCGCATATCGACCAGGAACTTGATGCCATCGGGAAGGGCATTAAACAGGGTTAGCAAGCGAACGCGCGGTGCTACAAGTGCATTGGAAAGCTTGTGTCGCAACTTGGGCATATTGGCATCTTCTTTTGCCTGGGTATAGGCCTCGATAGCCTGATCGATGGCAGCCACATCTACATCAAATTCTGTTGCCAACAAGCGTAAAAAACGCTCTCGCCCTTGCCGGTTAAACTGGAGATATTGCTCACCTATTCGCGCTGCCAACGCTCTGGCCGACACTTCACCACTAGGGGCTTCCAGGCACTGGTTAATCAGTTTTTTAAGCCGCTGTATATCCTGATCAGTCAGCGTGGGATCAAAACTGAACTCGTCGTGACCACGAATGCTGGCACTGATTTCGGACCAGCCACGACGCAAACGCTTCAGTGTACGGTTGAAAAGAGACGGGCTGTTTTTTTCCATAGTTGATCAGGCTTATATCAATGGTTTAGCTGGGTTTGCGACGGCGCGGCATCAACAAAATGGCGAAGATTCAGCTGGCCACACACAACATCACACGCAAAATTGGAGTGACAGTATAAATTATTCAGCGAAGACTTGTTTGCTCTTCGCGAAAATTTAATTTTCCTCTCACTACTGTTGCCCACATTTGTTCCGAAAGCTGTAGCAGAAGCGTGAAAACCTGCCTACCCGTTGAAGCCCCCATAGCGTCGCCGACCCTGAATCGGGTTTAATAAGTACTATCTTTTGGAAAAGAACACCCATTCAAACAAGCAACCCGGAGAAAGCGATGAAAATCGGCATTTGTCTACCTTATATGAAACGCGACATCACCCGTGAACTTTTGATGGACTGGTGCCGGAAGATTGACCAGGGGCCATTCTCCAGCCTCTCTTGCGGCGAACGAATCACAGACTATACCTTCGAGATGCGCAATGTTCTGGCCTTCGCTGCAGCGTTGACCGAGAATGTACGCATTGTGCCCTCGCTTTATGTATTGCCGATGCACTCTGCGGTATGGGCGGCAAAAGAAATTGCCACGCTCGACCAACTCAGCAATGGTCGCGTAACAGTAACCGTGGGTGTTGGCGGGCGAGAAAACGACTACCGTGCGGTAGGCGCCAGTTTCAAAAACCGCCACCAGAAACAGGATGAGCAGATCGCAGAAATGCGCCGTATTTGGGCAGGTGAACCACCCTTCGAAGGTGCCGATGAAGTAGGCCCCCGCCCCTATCAGGATGGCGGGCCACCGATACTGGCCGGCGCAATGGGGCCGAAGGCCATTGCCCGTGCAGCACACTGGGCTGATGGCCTCTACGGCTTTTCAATGAACGGCAGCAAAGCTGAAACCGACCGTATGTTCGGCATGGCTGACGATGCCTGGCAGGAAGCGGGACGCAGCGAAGCACCACAAAAAGTCGGTGGATTCTGGTACTGCCTCGCCGACGACCCTGAAAACCGGCTGAAATCGTATGTCTATGATTACCTGAAAGTACTGGGTGACGACATGGCCAAGGCCGTAGCAGCATCGATGACACGTCATACCGAAGATAATATTCTCCGCGCCATGGATGATCTTGAAGAAGCGGGATCTGACGAGATTTTTATGGTACCCGCAACCGCGGACATCAGTGAAGTCGAGCGCCTTTGCGAGCTGATCGACAAACGAGGCTAGTAACAAGCCCAGCGAGTACACCATAAACGATAACGGGCACCAACGCGCCCGTTATCTGATCAAGTGGCTTGCACACCCTGCTCTTGTTACTGCACCTATTGAGCCAACTGCCAGACACCTGCTGCGGGCAGACCAAGCGGCACTGAAGACTGCACAATACCTGCCTCTATTGAAAACAGCAGCCAGTTTCCATTACTGCTTTTTCTGGTTAACAAATCCACATCGCCGTCGGCATCCCCATCGACCCCCGCCTGAAACACATAATCAGACGACGAAAACAAACTCAAAGGCGACTCTGCGGTAATCACATTGTTATTGATGATAAACACCCTGAAACGGCCTGTTACTGTGTTACGGAAAAGCAGGTCATCTTTTCCGTCGGCATCCATATCGCCACACATCTGCAACTGCCAATCACTTGATGCATATAAAGCACGCAAGCCGGAACTCACTGTTACCGAAGCTGCATCCATATCAAACTTCTTGTACTTTCCCGTTACAGTATTCCGCAACAGAATATCGTCGTCTATATCACCATCAAAATCACCGGACGCAGCAAAAACAAAATTACTTTCTGAAAAAAGAGCCAGGCCTGAACTGCTTTGCACAGCACCAGACTGCATCAAAAATATCGTCCATTGCCCATTTATCGAATCACGAATAAGAATATCACTATCACCGTCGGCATCCGCATCCAGTGCCGCCTGAAACTGGTAATTTGGCTGATTATAAATCGACAGGGAATAGATGCTTGATACAGCACCACTTTGCGTAATCGCAACATGCCATTTGCCTGTGACACTATTTCGCAGCAAGACATCCACATCACCGTCTGCATCAACATCCAGATTGGCAACATGCTGCCAGTCGCTGCCGTTATAAGCTGCATATATATTATTAGAATCGAGTGCAGCAGATTGCAGCGTGTATACTTGCCAGTTTCCGCTAGCACTACTCCTTATCAACACATCATCATCGGCGTCGCGATCAAAATCATTACCACCAACAGAGTAATTTACTGCACAAAAATCAGTTTCATCAAAGGCACCTGAACCACAGGCAACCTCGTCGATATCGCTGAAGCCATCGTTGTCATTATCGAGGTCAAAAGCATTGAGGATGTTGTCAGTATCGACATCATTCAAAAGATCCTTGCTCAAGAAGCGCCTGACGCTACCACTATTCTCTTTGCCGTTATTATCATCGTAACTGGCACCAACCAGGAATTCCGGGTAGCCATCGCCATTGTTGTCTCCAAGGCCGGTAATAGAGGCACCAAAACGATCACCTGGATCATCACCACGCAAGCGGTAGAGACGGGAGGCGTCAAATCCACTGTATATATCAGCAAAGCCAGTACTGTCATCATAGTCATGAAAGCCGATAGCGAAATCCTCATAGCCATCCCCGTTGACATCGCCTAAACCGGCAACAGCTACAGAAGAATCATAACCTTCGCCTATTGGCGACTCATAACCTTCACCGTCATCAGCCAGGCGATACAATTGCTCACCCGTTTTACCACTATAGACTTTTACATAACCTGCACTGCTGACGCCTGTTCCTGCAATGATGTCTTGATAACCATCGGCATTCACATCCGCCGCTGAAACAGAAGCACCAAACTCTGACCAGTAAAAATGTGCCTCACCATCAAAACGATAGATTTCAGTACCGTCCACCCCACTCACCACATGCACAGAACCAGAGTTTGCTCCTCCAGCATCGGTGTAACGCGCACCAATAATAAAATCCGGGTAACCATCGCTGTTAACATCACCAAGCGGACTCAGGGCAGAACCAAACCAGTCCGCATTATTTGCGCCATCAAGGCGATACACTTCGGCACCGGTGGCACCATTAAACACCCGCACAAAGCCTGTATGTGGCGGATTGCTTGAACCAGGCGCTCCTGCTGCAAAATCAGGTACAGCATCACCAGTTACATCACCGATACCGACAACGGCATATCCAAAATTGTCATACTTCACTTCACCGGTATAACTGTAGATTTGCGCCCCATCAGCACCACTAAGGAGAGCAACCTTGCCTGCTGCAGCGACCGTTGTCGTGTGACCTGGAGAACCCACCAAAAAATCATCATAAGTATCTCCATTTACATCACCCACGGCTGCAATAGAGAACCCGAACAAGTCAGCCGGATCGCCAACCAGCTGATAAAGGTAATTCCCATAACGCCCACTGCGCACCTGTACAGTACCACTGTCATCCCAATTGTCATCATCTCTCGGCGCACCAATAGCAAAGTCGTTATAGCCATCACCATTCACGTCACCAATGGCACTGACAGCGGCTCCAAACTGGTCATCAACCCCATTGCCATTCATGGTCTGCTTCCAATAGGGACGACGTGTCGGATCATTGTCACTGGTATGTGCCAGCACTTCTTCTGTGTCTGGCGATTTATCGTTATCAAGATCAGCTGCCTGTGAAATCAGGCTAAGAATAGAAAAAAATAATAATATAGTTAAGGTGAAAGGTTTTTTGAGCATCACTGCTTCCTCTGGGTGACATTCTTTTATTATTTATTGACTCCCCCACCTGACAAAAAGCAGAGTTGCGATAATCACCTTAACAAACAATCGGAACTACCGCAATAACCCACTTGAGCAGGCACATACAGAGAAGCCGTCAACACAAACTACAAACCGAAAACCAGAAACACATTACCCGGCCGACCACCTGCACTGATGATGCCGCCATAACCGGAGTTAATGAATAATTGACCATCTGCAACGACGGCACCCCCTGCGTCCAGTGTCCCACCCTCTCCCGACAAGCCGTTAACGCCCTGAACTTTTTGCTTTGTATCCCATCGCCAGATTTCGCTGCCATCTTCAGGATTGTGCGCGCGCAAAACTCCGTCAAGACCCGGTGACAAAACCGCGCCGGGAATCAGGGTAAGTGCTGCCGATAGACCATTTCGACATCCCTTGATGGCTTTTCCCTTTTCGTCATTACAGTCAAAAATGGCAGGTATCTGCCAGACGACATCCCCGTTATCCAGATCGACCTTGCTCAGGGAAGGGTTCGGCGCTCCGGGTGTAACTGCCCCCCAGATATCGAGATCGGACATCGGCACATAGGCGTAATCACCGTCACTGGCCATACCCCAGTGTATGCCACCAATCAAACCACCGCGGCCGATTGCTTTCGACCAGCGCTTTTCACCACTTTGCGGATCAACGGCGTGCAACATGCCGGATTTTTGCCCGACCACCAGAAGCTGCTCGCCGGAAGGATGTGTTATCAGCATGGGAGGTGTTCCGATATCGTAATCCCTGCCTTTTTCCTCAGGGCAATTAGTGCCCAGCCAACCCAGACCACAGGCAGGGTTCCAGCTGTCTTCTGACAGAAACTGTGTATGCCAGATACGCTCGCCTGTATTTAAATCAATCGCGTGCAAGGCGTCGCTGTTATCATCTGCAGGGCTACTGTAATTTTGCCCGGTGCCAAAGTAGATGCGTTGCCGCTCTACATCTATGGTCGGTGAAGACCACACAGCCGCACCGGATGCACCGAACTGCATCACACCAAAGCTGTTGCGACCGCTTGGCGCGGGCTCTGCGGGTATGGTGTAGGACTTCCAGAGTCGCTCGCCCGTTTTTATATTCAGCTTATTGATCGAGCCCCGAAATTTGCAACAGTTATACCAGGGGTTCAAGGCAGCACCTACTTCAAAAGAGGAAACCGGCATATAGATGTAGTGATCATAATAAACTGCCGAACCGGTGATAACGGCCATCGGATTATCATCGAGTTCAATTTCCCAAATCTGCTCTCCGGTAAGGGCATTCAAGCCATAGGCATAACCTTCATCATCACCAAACACTACAAAAGAACTACCATCCAGATCGACCACGGTCACTGCATTTCTGATTGGCTTTCGCGCCTGGAATCTCCAATAGGCGCAACCACTTTCCCTGTCCAGTGCCCACAACGCCCCCTCCTGACTCCCGATAAAGATGGCGTCCCGGGTAATGGCCGGTAACGAACGCGGCTGATTGGTATCAGCAAAAACAAAAGCCCATTGCAATTCCAGTTTCGGCAAATCTTCAGCATTCAGCCCTGCCTGTAGCTGCGTGTAATTTCTTGTCTGTTCGAGCTCCCGGCTCCAGCCACTGGATTTCACCCGCAAAGGATGTTGAAGGCTGTTGGGGCACTGTTGAAAAGGTGTTTCTGCTACAACAGATGTACAGAGCAAACTCGCCAACAACAAGACCATTAATTTTGACAGCATGGTATTACCTCAAACCCCGGAGCAGAAAAAAGTCAGCGCTGAAATATCACGACATCGCCTGCACATTGAATCAGATTCGCCTGATACCTGTCAGCCAGCCATTCAAAGCTTGAACGCTGGTAAAAACAGATGTGTGTTGGATCATTTTTATAATGCCAGCGGGCAAAACCTTCTACAGCACCGTTACTCATTTTTGTCATCAGGCCCAAAAAACCTTTTGGCTTTACCAAAGAAAAGAGTTTTTCAAATGTAGCTTCAGGGTCGCGTAAATGCTCGACAACTTCCGTGGCACTGACAAAGTCATACTGATGATCCAGAACCGATGTATCTGGCAGGTAAAAAGGGTCATAGGCAGACATTTGATACCCGGCTTCCCGAAACATAGCCAACAATGCCGGGCCAGGACCGCAACCGAATTCCAGCCCTGCAGCAGATGGCGACAACAATGCAACCAGCGGAACAGACAGCCTTGAAAGAAAACCCCGGTATGCGGGGTCTTCCACTTCGTTTCGATGTAAATCATATTGTGCCTTTTCCTCCGACGACGATATGTGCAAATACTCAGGCACAAAAATCAGGGAACAAATGCAGCAACAGAAGTAGCGCCTGCGGGCATCTTCATAGAAAAAACCGGCGGCATCACTTTTACAGAGCGGGCAACCCGGTGCTTTTTTCAAGGCCGGTATCTTTTCCGTTTGCAAACACTGTGGCAGGCGATCAGGCTTGCAGTCATCATGCGATGAAGCAGCATTGCCAGGGCTCTGTACAAGCAGTGCATGCCTCAACCATTTAATTGCCGGGCGAGATAATCCATTTCCGCAATCATGCCATCTTCTGTTTGCGACATGATAAACGCTTCAACCTTTATTCCCACTACAGGAGTGGAAGCCTTGCATTTATAATCAATTGAAAACTCACAGCCTTCACCCGCCGGCTTCAACTTGAATTTTGCACTCAGGGTTACCGGTTGCCCGTGAACTTCTGCGGTATAGCTACCCAGGTAACTCGAGCCCACTGTTTCCCACAACTCGGTCTGCTCAATGGTATTTTCATCACCAAAAAGTTTGGCCAATACCTTCGGCAAATCGCGTTTGATGGTTCGCTTGAGAATAACAGTGGTTTTACGACCCTCCTCCTCAACCTCACAGTCAATATCCTTTTCACCGAGGGCGAGCCCCCGTTCAACCAGAAAATCGGGGTCGGTCAGCAGGGCAAAAACTTCGTCTGCGCTGTGATCAAATGTGTAATGTGCCGTCATGGTTTTATTCCTCACCTGTAGAGAATTTTGATGAATATATGTTTTGAATGGTTTCATGCATGTCGCGGGCTGTCAGCGGCTTGCTCAAATGGGCGTTCATACCCGATGCATAACAACGCTGTTCGTATTCCTTAACAGCATGGGCAGTCAGTGCAATAATCGGGGTTGGCCGCAGATTGTGCTCACGCTCAAATTCCCGAATCGCCCTGCTCGCCTGATAGCCATCCATCACAGGCATCTCACAATCCATCAGGATGATGTCATAACTGATGGACTGCTGACAGAAGCGATCAAGCGCTTCTTTGCCATTGTGGACAAAATCAGCGTGATAACCGTTTTTGTTCAACAAACCGTTGATGACTTCCCGGTTTATTTCATTGTCTTCAGCCACCAGTAATTTATAGGGCTGTCGACGACCGGTATTGGTATATTCATCCTGATGATTTGTCGTTTCCTGCTGATAATTTCGGGCAAACTCCAGTTCAAATGAAAACTCCGAGCCCTTTCCCGGGGAAGATTCAACCATGATTTCACCGCCCATCATTTCTACCAGTTGACGGCAGATCACCAGGCCAAGCCCGGAACCGCCGTAACGCCTCTTGCTGGTAATATCCACCTGCTGGAAATCACTGAAGAGCGACTTTTTGTCTTCCTCTGAAATACCGACACCGGTATCCCTGACAGAAAACCGGATATAACAGCTCATGGTATCGAAGCGCTGCACATTAACACGCAAAAAGATCGCGCCCTTTTCGGTGAACTTCAAGGCGTTACTCAATAGATTGAGCAAGACCTGACGCAAACGAACCTCATCGCCTTTCAGTTTGAAAGGCATATCATGACTGACAACCATGGTGAAAGTCACCCCATTCTGTCGTGCCAGCTCCCCAAACATGGTGTTGATTTCCGACAACAAGGCTTCAAGATCAAAGTCTTTCTGGTCTATTTTGACTTTGCCCGCAATTACCCTGGAATAATCCAGCACATCGTTAATAACGGCCAGAAGCGTGTTTCCCGAACTGTTGATCACATCGAGGTAATGGCGCTGATGGTTGTCGAGATTGGTCGACTTGAGTAACTGCACCATGCCAAGAACCCCATTCATCGGGGTGCGAATTTCATGACTCATCTTGGCGATAAATTCAGTCTTTGCCTTGCTTTCTGCCTGGGCTATTTTTGTCTGCGCCATCAGGCTATTTTTTTCTGCCCGGTAAACATTGATCTTTTCCGAGATAGCCATGGTAAACAACAGTGCCTGCATACAAAAAGCAATTTCATAACCGTGTTTGACCCACCAGTCACTGATGGCAATACCCAGCATGCCAAGCGAAGAAATAATGGCAAGCACCAGAAAAGCCATATTGCCCATCATAAAAAAACGTATGCTTGATGTCTTTTTCACCGACAAATAAACACTGAAAAAAGACATGACCACCAGTATCAGGGAGGCAATCATCAATAAAATATTGACACTGGTAACGATATCAAGCGTGAACATTGCCGGTAAAATAACAAAAACCAGCAACGCAATATTGGCAAGCAGAAAACGCTCCATCAAGGGATAACGGCTTGCAGTCTGGAAAAACTCGCGGGTCAAATAGAGGTAGGCAACGCAGAACAACAGATTCAGATAAAGCCACGAATAGGTGCGCAAGGAACGCTGATCGGGCAACCACTGCATCAAAAAACCGTTGACATAAAGAATGACAAGAAGCGCAGAAAATGAAAAGCACAAAAAAGGCAGAATCGACAATCTTTCACGCGTATGCAGAAACAGGGACAACAGGTAAAGGAACACCCCAAAAAGGATGCCGACAGCAACCAGGCTATAGGAGGCTTCACGGAAACTCTCGGCAATAAAAGCCTGTTCATCGATCAGGTAAGGTGACAGGTAAATATGAAATGGGGTGTTTATTTTATAGTAAAAGGTTTGCTCTGAACCTGCCGGAACGGAAAGCGGAAAGGCGAAATAATGATAGGGCACAGCACGGGTACGGTAATCATAATGAAGCCCTGTCTTGCGGTGAACACGCTGTTCTCCCTGCTGATAAACAAACTCTACCTCGGGCAAAAGCGCTTCATTCAGATTCAGGATTAACGATTGCTCTGATGAGGAGCGATTGACAAGCCTGAAACGAAACCAGACATCCTGCCCCGGAAAACGCATATAACGGTAGTGAAAGGGTTGGAACCGATGTTCCAGCTCACCAGAAAGTATCTGTTCCATATTGACTGATGCATCTTCATCAACCATATAGGTCAAATACCCATCCAGCCCCACTTTTCCGGATGTGGCCGCCAGAAAAACACTGTCTGACTGGGCATGAACACCCGACATGACGCACAGAAGCACCACGACAATGAAGGCATTGCGTCTCAACACAGATAATTGATCAGAATATTTCTTCTGCGCCAGCAAGCACATCACCCTGCCATTAAAGCCGTTTGGTCTGGCAACCTTACAATAAATAGCCTGTGCACACTATCCTCAACTTTTCCACGCAGGCATAACAGCATAAAGATAGCCCGGTACAACAGCGGGTATGGAAACGGGCAGACTTAGACCTGTTTCACACAAGCAGGCTGGCTTAGGCGTATGACTCGTGGTAAAAAGAGGTCAATTCTTTTTGGCGCCGGTATGGTACACCTCTGATGAGTGAAGACACCCAGGAAAGCAAAATCTCCCGAAAGCTGAACAGTGCGAAAGAGCAGCTCAGCTCCGCCATGATCCATCACGCTCATAAAAACAGGGATTACTCGCAACAGGAAACCCGTTTCAACATCACCTTCAGCGGTGATTACCTGATTGAGCAAGAGACCGCCATTGCCAATGTCTCTGCCCTGATGAAACAGGGCAAGGAAACCACCCGGCGACTACTCCAGAAGGGCATGATTCTCAAAAATTTCGACAACAAATCGGCTGCAGAACGCTTTCTGAAACTCACCCGCACAGCAGGCATCGACTGCCGTATTGACATCGAACAGCTCGGCGAAGAAATAGACGCTGGTCTCCTGGAAAAGGCAGCCCATAAACTGGACGAGCTTTCGGTACCACAAATTCATGTTCCCAGACCATCGCAAATGACAACCCGGCAACGCATCAGCTATGGCTTGCCTGTCCTGATGGTTATCGCCATTGCTCTTTATTTTCTGCTGGCACCGCCAGTCATTGAAGGCAACTCCTTTGCCAGCTATTCGCAGAGCGTCGAAAAGGTACTGAAGCATGCCGATGATACGAAGAGAGCTTCCCTGAAAAAAGCCATCGACCTGCTGACCGGCGCCGGGTTCGAGTACCACAAGAAAAATACCAGCGGCGCCAATGAGGAAGTGGCATCCGGCATGGTTTATTCACAAATCAAGGGCATGAATGCCAAGCAGATCATGGCCACCGCAGAAGAATACCTTGAGAAAAAGCGGCGCTGGTTCAGGGAGGCCATCAGCGAAGCTGAAACGAATATCGCCCTGATCAACCGGGAAATCGGCGAGGTTGAAAAACAGAATAGCGTTCTCCAGGATTTCACGATCTCTGAAAATCGTTACGAGTGGCGCACAGGCGGTGAACCCAATGCGCTGCTGAAATTCACCAACAACAGCCCGCATGTCATTTCAAGGGTGTTTTTTGAGGGCAAACTCTATGATGGCGACACCTTGCTGGCCAGCAACCCCTTCAGTTATGGGGTCGCTGTTGGCTTGCAACCGGGCAGGTATACCTATGTCACCCTCTTTTCCCGCGATAATGACAACCCCTGGGCCATCGAAGCCGCAAAAGACCGGAATATCCGCTTTGAAGTTGATATTGCCTATGCAGAAGACACCCGGGGAGAGCAGATCGGCATTGATATTCGCCCCCTGCTAAAAAAGAAAGCCGATGAGCAACAGCGCAAGAAACGCCTCGAAGAACAGCTAAGGGCAATACACCTCTGATTCATTCACAAGGTATATGCCGGGCACGCACTGTAAACGCTAATGCTCTCTGGTCGCCTTGAAGCGGATATCCGGCCAGCGTTCCTGCATCAAGTTCAGGTTAACCCGTGAAGGCGCCAGATAACTCAGGTAACCACCACCGTCTTCAGCAAGATTGTCGGCCGCTTTCTGTTTGAATTCCTCAAGTTTTTTGACATCGTCACACTCGATCCAGCGTACCGTATTAACACTGATATTCTCGTAGACACATTCAACCTTGTATTCATCTTTCAGGCGGTAGGCAACAACCTCGAACTGCAAAACGCCAACGGCACCCACAATGAGGTCGTTGTTTTTGAAAGGCATGAATAACTGGGTGGATCCTTCTTCCGACAACTGCTGCAAGCCCTTTTGCAACTGCTTCATTTTGAGCGGGTCTTTCAGGCGAATCCGGCGAAACAGTTCGGGTGCAAAGTGGGGAATGCCGGTAAACTTCAGCTTCTCCCCTTCGGTGAAGGTGTCACCTATCTGTATGGTGCCGTGATTGTGCAAGCCGATAATGTCGCCCGCTACCGCCTCTTCCACCTGTTCGCGATCACCCGCCATAAATGTTACGGCATCGGCTACGCGTATATCCTTGCCGATTCGCACATGATGCATTTTCATGCCTTTGTGATAGGTGCCGGAACAAACGCGCATAAAGGCAATTCGGTCGCGGTGGCGCGGATCCATATTCGCCTGAATCTTGAAAATAAAACCGCTGAACCTATCCTCGTTGACCGACACTTCTCGCTCTGCAGCCGGAGAGTTTTGCGGGGGTGGCGCCCACTCTACAAAACCGTCAAGCATTTCCCGCACGCCAAAATTGCCGAGCGCCGTACCAAAAAAGACCGGTGTCATTTTGCCGGCAAGATATTGATCGAGATCGAAGGTATTGGTCGCACCGCGCACCAGCTCAATCTCCTCACAAATATCCCCGTAATACGCGCCGAGCAATTTTCTCGCTGCATCACTATCGAGCCCCTCGATGCGTTTATCTTCCGGTATCACACTGCCCTGCCCATGCTGATAGACATGAATGATGTCGGTATAGAGGTTATAAACCCCCTTGAATGCCTTGCCCATTCCCAGAGGCCAGTTAATCGGCGCGGCATCAATTTTCAGTACATTCTCGATTTCATCCAGGACTTCGATAAAGTCTCTCGACTCCCTGTCCATTTTATTGATGAAGGTAAGAATCGGTGTATCACGCAAGCGGCAAACTTCCATCAGTTTGATGGTGCGATCTTCAACACCCTTGGCACCATCGATCACCATCAAAACAGAGTCAACTGCCGTCAGTGTGCGATAGGTGTCTTCAGAAAAATCTTCGTGACCGGGTGTATCCAGCAGGTTAACGATGCGCCCCTTATAAGGAAACTGCATCACCGACGAGGTAACAGAAATACCCCTCTCCTGCTCCATACCCATCCAGTCCGATGTTGCATGACGGTCTGCACGCTTGCCCTTGACCTCTCCGGCTACCTGAATGGCGTTTCCGAACAACAGCAGTTTTTCCGTGATGGTGGTTTTACCGGCATCGGGGTGAGAAATAATGGCAAAAGTGCGTCGTTTGGCGAGTTGTTCGTCGAGCTTGCTCATGGTGTTTTTCAGGCTGCAAAAAAGGCGCGGATTATAGCAGCTTCATCGTCTGAATTGATGTACAGACTGTCGTATCCAGAAATAACCGCCAATAGCCACCAGCGCATTGGATATGACGGTTGCCACAAACAACCCCTGTAAACCCCAGAGGTAACGCCCCAGAAATGCCAGTGGCAAAAACACAACAATCACGCGCAGAACGGTAAGCAACAGCGCCGGCAGTGGTTTCATCATACCGTTGAAGGAAGAATTAAGTGCCATCACCAGGCCGGAAGCGCCAAAACCCAGAGAAACAATATGCAGATAATTTGCAGCAACGCTCACGACTTCCGGGTTGTCCGAGAACAACCTCGCCAGCGTATCGGCAAACAGGTGCATCAACAATGCCAGCAACAGCCCGCCTCCCAGACAAAAAACCAGCGCAACATGAATCGCCTTTAAAATTCGTTTCGGTCTTGCGGCACCAAGATTTTGCCCGCAGAAAGGCCCCATTACCGAGGAAAGGGCAAAATAGGCAATCATCAGCAAGGGTTCAAGCCGGGTGGCCACACCCAATCCGGCCACCGCAGTATTGCCGTACTGGGCAACCAGGCTGACAACAATTGCAGAAGACAGCGGAATAATCATGTTGTTAAGCATGGCGGGCAAACCCACCCTGAGTACAATCGACCACTCGGCAAATAGCAAACCGGGTTTCAGTGAAGGCATGATCAGCAAACGCGCTTTCAGGCGCATATAAAACAGTGCAATCACCAGCGTAATGGTTCGTGCCAGTACGGTTGCCATCGCTGCACCCTGAATTTCCATTCGCGGGAAACCGGCCAGACCGAAAATCAACAGCGGGTCCAGCAAACCGTTGAGCACAGCTGCCGCGACCATATTGCGACCCTGAAAACGGCTGTCGCCAATGGCGCGCAGCGCACCCATGCCGGTCAGGCTCAGTATCAACATCGGTGCCCCGAGATACCAGACCTGCATGAATCGGGTGACTTCTGTTAAAACCTCACCGCTGGCGCCCATCAGGCCAAACACAGGCTCGATGCTTAAATAGCCTATCAGGGTCAGCAAAACGGAAATCAACAAAGCCAGCATCAGGGCATCGCTGGTCAGGCGCTGCACCCTTTGCTGATCGCCCCGCCCCATTGCCTGCGAGACTGCCGAGGCCGTCCCCGCACCCATTCCAATCGCCACACTGGTCATCAGCATCAAGGCTGGAAAAGCAAAACTGAGTGCTGCAAGGGGTATTTCACCGAGTTGGGCAACAAACCAGGTATCGACCACATTGAAGGTCATCAGGGCCATCAGCCCAAACATAATCGGCAAGGCCATTGTGTATAGCTGACGCCCGACCGGGCCATCAATCAGCGTGGCGTGTGAAGAAGAGCCTGAAGAAGTTTCGTTTTTGATCTGTTTAGCCATGAGTGTTACCTGGCGAACACAGCGAGCGCAACAGGCGGGTAGGTAAAAAGCTATGATAGCATGTGGCAAAGAGATACAAAGGGGTTACAATCATTCACCTACCCCTCCCTGCAGCGCAGCGGGCTGCCCCGAAGGAAAGCACGGTGAAGACCGGAAGACTATGAAGAAGTATCGTTTTTTGATTTACACCATTGCTGCCACCCTGTTCGGTTATGGGCTCTGGATGGAGCTGCAGGACATCAGCGCTGCTGAAATCATCGCGCTGATTCGGCAAGTCGGCTGGCCACTGATTACGGCTATCAGCCTGATGTCTATCGTCAACTATGCACTGCGTTATGTTCGCTGGCACTGGCTATTGGGCCAACTGGGTGAACGGGT
>JAGRJA010000297.1 GCA_020443005.1 Pseudomonadales bacterium | reverse complement strand
GGTGATTGCCGATCAGGGCAGAAAAGCTGAAATTCAGGCGTTTCTGTCGACGCACTGAATAAATCGACGATAAGTTTTGTAAGGAAGTACGAGAATGTTCAACAGGGTTTTTGCGTTATTGGTGGTGATTTGCACCGGTTTTTTTCTTGCAGCATGCAGCAGTCATTATGTTGCAGTTCAGGGAGCGTCGCCCGAAACGGTATTCAACGATGCCTGTGCCGGATGTCATCATCCGCTGCCAGCGTCATCTGACAAGTATTTCAGTTTGTCGGATGATGAACGAAACGCCGGTTACATTGCGGGTCGTATTCTTCATGGTGGTGTGATGATGCCGGCGTTTCCCCATATCGAAGGTGAGCAGCTTGCTGCGCTCAGCCATTTTGTACTTGAGCACAGTGTTGAAAAGACAAAGTAAAAAAAGCGGGCTAAACGCCAGCCCGATTTGCCTGAGCGGTTGAGTGCAGTATGTCAGGGCGTGTTTTCGGCTTTTATCCTGTCGACGAGCCTACGATGAATGCCTGCAAAGCCGCCATTGCTCATAATCAGAATGTGCGTGGTTGTTTCGTTTTTCCGGCTCATCAGGCTGGATATAATTGAGTCGATATCTTGCTGGATACTCGCCCGGTTCCTGCAGGAGGCGACGACATCTTCAAGACTCCAGTGCATGCCTGCCGGTTGATACCAGATCACTTCATCGGCAAGCGCACAGCTTTCTGCCAGTTTGTCGCGGTGTGCGCCCATTCTCATGGTGTTTGATCTGGGCTCGATGACGGCAATGATTTTTTCCGTGCCTACCTGTTTTCGCAGGCCACTCAGGGTTGAAGCGATGGCGGTGGGGTGATGGGCAAAATCATCGTAGACCCTGAAGCCGTTTCTATTGATCAATAGCTCCATGCGTCTTTTAACACCGGAAAACTGACAGAGTGCCTCGGCACTGGTTTCCGGCCTGACGCCAACATGGTGAGCGGCGGCGATAGCGGCAATTGCATTGTTTACATTGTGTGTCCCCTGATGTGACCAGTGGATTTCGGCAACAGTCTCTTCTGTTATGACCTTGAACCGGCTGCCATCCTCGTGGAGCAGCTCGGCACGCCATGGGCTTTCGGGGTTAAAACCGAAGCGGGTTGTTTCACTCCAGCAGCCTGTCTCCAGTACTTCATCAAGGGCTTCGGCATTGTCGGGAGAAATGATCAAGCCCTGGGAGGGTATCGTTCTTACCAGATGGTGAAACTGTTTCTGGATGGCAGCCAGATTGTCAAAAATATCGGCGTGGTCAAATTCGAGATTGTTCAGTATGGCGGTCCGCGGTCGGTAATGAATGAACTTCGAACGCTTGTCAAAAAAAGCGCTGTCGTATTCATCCGCTTCTACAACAAAAAATGCAGAATCGCCCAAACGGGCAGAGGCATCAAAGTTTTTCGGTACACCGCCAATAAGAAAACCGGGTTTCATGCCGGCGTATTCGAGTATCCAGGCCAGCATGGTGCTGGTTGTGGTTTTGCCATGTGTTCCGGCGACGGCCAGCACCCATTTGTCCTTGAGGATATGATCGCATAACCACTGCGGGCCCGAGGTGTAATTCAGTTGCTTGTTAAGCACATATTCCACACAGGGGTTGCCGCGACTCATGGCGTTACCGACAATCACCAGATCGGGGTGAGGTTGCAGGTGTTCGGGCTTGTAAGCTTCCATCAGGGTGATACCTTGCGCTTCAAGCTGGGTGCTCATCGGCGGGTATACGCCGGCATCGCAACCACTGACCTGATGGCCGAGTTCTTTGGCAAGGATGGCGAGACTGCCCATGAAGGTGCCACAGATGCCGAGAATGTGAATGTGCATGCCTGATTCCGAAACACAAAATAAAATCAGAGCTTAACATGCCGCCGCCAGGGGTAAACAGTGTTTCATCCCGTCACTGGAACAGGCTAGATCATTTCAGAAAAGCCATACCGATTTAGGCCATGAAATCTTGCGCCTTATCCAGTATTATCGCTGCACAAATGGTGTTGTTCTGTATCGTCAGACATCAAATTTTCAGAATCACTCGCCGGCGACAATGTCCGGCAAAGGGAAGCCCGCGTTATGCCGAAAAAAAATGCCTTTTACGCCCAGTCCGGTGGTGTTACTGCCGTTATTAATGCCAGCGCCTGTGGCGTTATTGAAACTGCAAGAAAACACAAGGATAAAGTCGGGAAAGTCTATGCGGGTAATAACGGCATTATCGGTGCCTTGCGCGAAGACCTTATCGATACCAGCAAGGAAAGTGCGGCGACCATTGCCAGCCTCAGGTACATGCCTTCCGGGGCTTTCGGCTCCTGCCGCTATAAACTGAAAAGCCTCGAAGAAAACCGGGCCGAATACGAAAGGCTGATTGAGGTTTTCAAGGCTCACAATATCGGTTACTTCTTTTATAACGGCGGGGGAGATTCTGCCGATACCTGTCTCAAGATTTCACAATTGTCTGAATCAATGGGCTACCCTATTCAGGCCATTCATGTGCCGAAAACAGTTGATAATGATTTGCCGTTTACCGATAACTGCCCCGGTTTTGGTTCGGTTGCAAAATATGTGGCGGTGTCTACCAGAGAAGCGGCGATGGATGTGGCGTCAATGTGCGAAACCTCAACAAAGGTTTTTATTGTCGAAGTGATGGGGCGGCACGCCGGCTGGATTGCAGCGGCAGGTGGCTTGGCGGCGCAAAAGGAAGGCGATGCCCCGCATATTATTCTTTTTCCCGAGATTGCTTTTAACAAACAAAAATTCCTCACCCGCGTCAAGCAAACTGTCAGGAAAAATGGTTATTGTGTGGTTGTTGCGTCTGAGGGAGCCCAGTACAAGGACGGTTCTTTTATTGCCGATGCCGGCAGCAAGGATGCTTTTGGTCATACACAGCTGGGTGGTGTTGCTCCGACGCTGGCTTCCATGGTGAAAGACGAGCTTGGTTATAAATATCACTGGGCGGTGGCCGATTACTTGCAACGCTCGGCGCGTCATATTGCTTCCGCAACCGATGTCGAGCAAGCCTATGCTGTGGGTAAGGCGGCCGTCGAGATGGCTGTGGCAGGCAAAAACGGGGTGATGCCCGCCATTATCAGAGGCAAGGGCAAGCGGTACACCTGGCATATCGAGGAAGCGCCACTGGACAAGATTGCCAATGTGGAAAAGATGATGCCGCGTGATTTTATTACCCCTGACGGATTCAATATCACAGCGAAGGCCAGAGCTTATCTTGAGCCATTGATACAGGGAGAAGACTACCCACCCTATAAGCACGGTGTACCGCATTACGCGATACTGAAAAAAGTGCGTGTGGCTAAAAAAATCAAAAAAACCTTCAAGGTTTGATACTTGACCGAAAGTTGCGCAGCAGCAAGACAAACACAGCACACAAGGAGTAGCCGGAATGAAAAGAGTAACCTTGGCCATGACAGGCGGCTCCGGTGCCCAGTACAGTTTTCGGCTGCTGGAATGCCTGCTTGAGGCTGATTGTGAAATATCGTTTTTGATTTCCGATGCGGGCAGAGAGGTGGTTCGGCTTGAAACCGATGTGCCTCTGCCTTTGACAACATCGGATACAGAAGACTTTTTACGGGAGTATTTCGGTGCAGAAGAGGGGCAAATAACTGCCTATGACAAACAGGACTGGTTGTCGCCCGTTGCATCCGGTTCGGGTTGCCCGCCTTATATGGTGATATGCCCTGCAAGCGGGGGCACACTGTCGGCCATTGCCCATGGCTTGAGCAATAATCTCATCGAACGGGCGGCCGATGTGGTGATCAAGGAGCGAAAAAAACTGATCGTGCTGCCCCGGGAAATGCCTGTTTCCAGCATTCATCTTGAAAATCTTTTAAAATTAAGCAACAACGGTGTTGTTGTTATGCCGGCAAGCCCCGGCTTCTACTACAAACCTGAAACCGTTGACGATCTGGTGGATTTCGTGGTGGCACGCATTCTCGATCAACTGGATATAGAGCACCAGCTGGTCGATCGCTGGGGCTGTTAATCGTTTAATCGTCAATCCGGCGGTTTTTCTACAGCGTAAAAACTATAAATGTTCCTCGGCATATTCTGCCAGTTTGGAGCGAGGTACACCTTGCAGCTGGATGTTGCCGCCATGCTCAAAATGTTTGAAACGCTCTGTCAGGTAAGTAAGCCCTGAACTGGTTGCGTTGAGGAATGGCGTGTCTATTTGGGCAAGGTTGCCGAGACAAATCACTTTCGACCCATTTCCTGCCCGTGTGACGATTGTCTTTATCTGGTGTGGTGTCAGGTTTTGCGATTCGTCGATGATAATCAGGCTCTGCTGGAAGCTGCGTCCGCGAATATAATTCAGGGATTTGAACTGAAGAGGCACCTTGCTCATCACATAATCAATACTGCCAGCACAATTTTCGTCGCCCAGGTGCAAGGCTTCGAGATTGTCGGTAATGGCCCCGAGCCAGGGCTCCATCTTTTCGGTTTCCGTGCCCGGTAAAAAGCCGATATCTTCGTCAAGTGCCTGCGTGCTGCGGGTAGCTATGATCCGGCGGTAAAGCTTTTGCACAAGTGTCATTTCAATGGCTGCTGCCAGTGCCAGAATGGTTTTACCTGAACCCGCTGCGCCAGTGAGATTGACAATATGAATATCCGGATCGAGTAGCAATGCCAGGGCGAGCGCCTGATAGGTATCCTGGGGTTTTAACCCCCAGGCTTCCTGTGACATCAACTGGTTGTGATCATAGTGCAGCAGTTTCACCGCGGTTTCGCCGATTTCAAGCACTCTTGCTGCAAACCCCTCCTCATCAACAATAAACTGGTTGATAAAAAGTTCCTTTGGCAGACATTCACGGGTAATGATTTGCAGCGTTTTGCCAGCGACATGCCTTGTTTCCACATCGTTGATCCGTTCCCAGAAATTGCCGCTGAAGACATGGAAACCCTTGTTCAGGTCTTCTATGTTGCTGACCAGTTGATCATTCTGGTAATCCTGGGCTTCGATACCGCAGCCTCTGGCTTTCAGGCGGATATTCAGGTCCTTTGAAACAAGTATGACTTTTTGATCGGGAAGTTGTTGCTGGAGATAAAGAATGTCGTTAAGAATCTGGTTGTCGTTGTGTTTTCGGGTGAGGAGGCTGAGGTTGTCTGGCGCATGAATCATCAGGATGGAGAGAGAGCCCAGCGGTTCGGCTTTTTCTCCCCGCCGTATCGGTACGCCGGTTTCCACTTCGGCCGGTTCGGCGCCGCCAAGAAGCTTGTCGATTTCCCGAATCGCTTGCCGGCAGTCAGCGGCAAGGGGTTTTCGACCGCTTTTGAGTTTGTCGAGCTCTTCAAGCACGGTGATGGGGAGAATGACATGATGTTCTTCGAAGTTAAGCAGGGCGGTAGGGTCGTGGATCAGGACATTGGTGTCGAGCACATAGTGAATAGGGCATTCACCGGGACTTGGCTGGTGTGCAGCCGGGTTGACGCTATTCAAATCTCCCATAGATGACATCCTCAGGGTTGGCGTTAACTACGAACAGATTCGCACCATTCAAAACACTTTACAAGCTAAATGTGTTTGCAGTGCCGGTATTGTTGTCGGTTTCACGCTCTGAGCTCATTGGGATAGCCATCATGGCTTTCTGCCGATATACTTGCGGCAGAATATTTAACAAGCTGTGTGCACTGCTATCAAATAGTGCCTTTAAAGAGCTGAAGACTCTCTAAAAGAAAAAGGATATTTAACAGCACAACCTTGGGGTGTATTGGGTGTGACCGCAGATTCCTTCATAAACAAGGTAATACAGAAAAACGGGGAAATTTACACAGCCTGTTTCGGTGAATTTGAGCTTCATAGTGCCTACCAGCCTATTGTCAGTCTTATCCATCATCGCGCCATTGGTTTTGAAGGGCTTGTTCGTCCTTTTCATCGCGGCAAGGCCAGTGCTCCCAGGCACTTCTTTGACTTTCTGCTTGATCAGGATGCCGATCTTGGCAAAATTGATCGCATTTGCCGCAACCTGCATTTGAAGAACGCTTCGGGTGTTATTGCGCCTTCTTCATGGTTGTTTCTGAATGTTGACAACCGGACGATTACTGCTGATTTGCGTGCCCCGGAAGAAATTTGCAACACTGTTAATGCACTCGGGTTCCGGCCCGAAAACATTGTGCTTGAAATTCTGGAAAAAAATATCGCAGATCCGGTGCAGTTGTCCGGGTTTGTTGCGCATTACAAGTCGATGGGTTTCAAGGTTGCGGTCGATGATTTTGGTGCCGGAGAGTCCAACTTTGAGCGAATTGCCACAATTCACCCGTCTATTGTCAAACTTGACAGAAGTATCATTCACGATACATCGCAACGCCAGAACGGCCTGAACATTCTGAAGAAAGTGGTTTCCCTGTTGAGGGAAATGGGTTGCATGGTACTGATAGAAGGTGTTGAAACCGAGCAGCATGCACTGTTTGCCCTGGAAACCGAGGCCGATCTCGTTCAGGGGTTTTATTTTTCCCAGCCGTCGCTGGACAAGCCCGAAGAAGACGAGGCTAACACCCGCAGGGAGCTCAAGAAGCTGTCCTTGCTGCAGCGGTATAATGCGCGTATCCGTCAGGAGAATAACGATAAAGCCCTGAATGAGCTGCATACCGTGTTTCGATGGGCGTTGAGCAAGGCGGCCATCAACGACAGTGATATACCGGACTTCATGTTTCCGGTCAGCCATGTACAGCGTTTTTATGTGCTGGATCATCAGGGTTTTCAGGTGGGTAATACCTGGCAAAACCCCAAGCACGAACTGCTGGGTGACCACGAATTCCATCCCCTGAAAAAATGCGATGGCGCCTGCTGGTCCCGTCGTGATTTTTTTGTGGAGGCCATCAAGGCGTCAGGTACGGTGTACAGCTCTGAACCCTATCTTTCGCTGCCTGAAGAAACACTATCCATTACCTTTTCTGCAACCTATATCAACGCAAAAGGGTTGCTCAGGGTGTTGTGTATGGATGTGGATGCTGAAGCGCTGAACAAGCTGATTGCTCGCGGTGAAAAGCATGCAGTCAGTGTTGTGCCCGAGTAAACCTTCGGTTTTTAATCGGGTTCACGGAAACGCAGGTAGCGGGTGATCAGTTTCCCCGAGGGGCCTCTCGGCAAACTGTCGACAAAATGAATGTGTCTGGGCAGTTTGAATTTTGCGAGATGTCTTTCTGCGTAAGTGACAAGCGAGGCGCTGGTTTCACTGTTTGCCGGATAGCCGTTTTGCAGTATGACGGCCGCTTCAACCTGTTCTCCCCACTCCTGATTGATGACGCCGAAAACAGCAATGTCGTGAATGGCCGGGTGAGACATGAAAACCTGCTCTATTTCTGCCGGGTAAATGTTGACACCGCCAGAAATAATCAGATTTTGCTTGCGATCAGTCAGAAAGACAAAGCCGTCCTGATCAACATGCCCAATGTCTCCCAGAGTTACCAGACAGGGCTCGGGGTGAGCGGCAGCCGTTTTTTCAGGGTCATTGTGGTAGGAAAAAAGCTGTGGCCGATCTCGATGACGGGCAAAGAGTGTTCCACTTTCCCCGGCAGCCAGTTTCTGCCCGTTCTCATTGCAGGCAAAAACATCATAAAAAGACAATGGCTTGCCGACAGTGCCGGGGTGAGCTAACCACTCGGGGCTGCTGCAGAGGCTAATCACCCCGGTTTCCGTTGCCCCCCAATATTCATCAAGAATCGGGCCCCACCAGGCAATCATGGCTTTTTTTGTGTTCCGGGAAACCGGTGCAGCACCATGAAGCACTCGCCGAAGTGACGCAGGTGTGAGTGCCAGTTTTTGTTTTTCCGGCAGTTTCAGAAGTCGCTCAAAGTGAATTGGCACAAGGTGTGTATGACGGATTTTGTGTTTTTTCACCGTTTCGAGAAAATCCAGGCTGTCCCATTTTTTCATTATTACCAGAGAGGCGCCGTTGAGCAGGTCGTAGAGCGCGAACAGCCCGGGCGCGGCATGATACAAAGGCCCTGTGACCAGATGGGGGCCTTTGCCATTCACACCAACCCTGTGGCCGAAGTCACGCATGGCAGAGAGCGCACTGCTGACACTGGCCGCCTGTTGGCGTTTTACGCCTTTGGGCCAGCCGGTTGTGCCACTGGTGTACATCATGGTGCCACCGGGCAGGGCTGTTTCATCGACGGGCTGGCAGGCTTGCCGTGAAAGCGCATGGGCGAAGCGTGGGTCCAGACAAACAACGTGTTCTGCCTGACTTTCTTTGGCGATGTTGACATGGTCGCTGTCGCAGATCAGGTACTTGCTGCCGGAATCGTTAATGATGTGGCAGACCTCATTGGTTTGCAGGTGGCAATTGACAGGCGTTATCCACACGCCTGCACAAATACTGGCCAACAAGCATTCCGGATAGTGGCCGTTGTTGCTCATGAGCAGGGCGATGTGATCACCCGGTTTGAGTTTCCATACTTGTTGCATCAGGTGTAACCATTGCCCGGTTCTGCGGGCAAGTGCTGACCAGGTGACTTGTGTTTCTCCGTCATCAATGGCGATATTGCTTTCAGGGCAATGCGGAAAAAGAACTTCGAGATTGTGTTTTTCGGCGGTGGGTAGAGTGTCAATCATTTCCGGTTAAAGGCTGTCTTCTGTTTGAAGGGATTGCCGGAAAAGGAGTCGCTGTATCTGTTCCTTTTCATCGTCGTCGGGTAGCTTGTAACCGCGTGGCAGGAGTCCATCGAAAAAAGGCCAGCCGTAACCCCAGCGAAATTTTGTTGGCCAAAAGGGCGAGCCGCCGGCGCGAACACCTGTCATCATCAGTTGCGCGATCTCGGGTTGACCAAGGCGGGAAACACAAATTTTCAGGGCTTGATCGGCTGTTTCCCTTTGTTCATAGGAGCCTCCCAGCCAATAGGCCTGGTCGTGGGCAGTGCAGCAGTCGAGCCATAGCGTTTGCTGGGAAAGCGTGCCTTCCGGGAAAAGGCTGCATCCATCAGAAGAGAAAGGCGT
>JAGRJA010000296.1 GCA_020443005.1 Pseudomonadales bacterium | reverse complement strand
CTTTTTTCTGGATGTTGTAATTGTTGTGAACCTGATTCGTATCGCCACCCGAAAGAGTCCGCTTGCACTCTGGCAGGCAGAATTTGTCAAGGCCGCCCTGCAGGCTTCACACCCCGGCCTCAATGTCGAATTGCTGACATTGACCACGCGTGGTGACAAGATACTCGACACTCCGCTGGCAAAAATTGGTGGCAAGGGTTTGTTTGTCAAGGAGCTTGAACACGCCATGCTCGAGGGACGCGCCGATATTGCGGTGCACTCCATGAAAGATGTGCCGATGGTTTTTCCGGAAGGTCTTGATCTTGTCGCCATTTGCGAACGGGAAGATCCACGGGATGCCTTTGTTTCCAATCGATTCGGAAATATCGGGGATTTGCCTGAAGGAGCCCGGGTGGGTACATCGAGCCTTCGTCGACAGTGCCAGTTACGCGAGTTGCGGCCAGACCTTCGCGTTCTGGATTTGCGTGGCAATGTGAATACGCGCCTGGCCAGGCTGGATGGTGATGAATTTGACGCCATTATTCTTGCAGCGGCAGGGTTGAAACGCCTGAAAATGGATGAACGAATTACCTCGTTTCTGGAGGCAGAACAAAGCCTGCCGGCGGGCGGTCAGGGCGCGGTAGGCATAGAGGCGAGAAGCGGCGATCAGAAACTGGCCGAGTTGTTACAGGTTCTTCATCATGCACCTACTGCCGCCAGGGTCACCGCCGAGCGCGCCCTGAATCGTCGGCTGGAGGGAGGGTGTCAGGTGCCTATTGCGTGTTATTCGGTTATCGAAGGGGAGAACCTGTGGCTGAGAGGTCTGGTAGGCGCTGTGGATGGTTTGCAAATGTTGCGGGCAGAGGCCCGCGCACCCCTGGCTGAGGCCGAAGCACTGGGTATCCGTGTGGCTGAAACCTTGCTGGACAAGGGTGCGGCAGCGATACTCGCCCGGGTTTATGGCGATTAAGCAGCCACCACTCGCAGGGGTGCATGTACTGGTCACCAGACCGGCACATCAGGCCCGCATGCTGTGTCATCTGCTGGAGGGGCAGGGTGCAGAGGTCAGTTGCGCACCTGCTCTGCAAATTGTGCCTTTACAGTCAGCAGTACACATTGCTGCTATTGAGCAGGCCGTTGCTTCCCTCGATACCTGTCACATTGTGATTTTTGTCAGTGTTAATGCGGCGGAACTTGCCATAGACTGTTTTCTGCGTTCGGGTGTCGTGCTGCCTGATAGCCTTGAGTTGCTGGCGGTGGGGAAGAGCAGCGCCGATTTTCTGCAGAATAATGGCATCAAGGCTGACTACCCTGTGACGCGTATGGATAGCGAAGGCCTGCTGGCCTTGCCGGTATTGCAGGCTGTTGCGGGGAAACGCGTGCTGATTTTCCGCGGGCAGGGTGGTCGCGAACTGATTGCAGATACGCTGACCCGAAGAGGGGCTATTGTCGATAGCTGTGTTTTGTACGAGCGACAAATACCGCAGGAAACGGCAGGGATACTGGCAAAACTGCGTGGTGAGTTTGATGTGCTGCTGGTGAACAGCGCAGAATCCCTGCAGAACCTGCTTTCTCTGGTGGAAGTTGAACAGCAGAAGCGTTATAAACAGAAACACTTGGTTGTACCCGGCCCGCGTGTGGCAGAAAAGGCGCGTGCACAGGGTTTCAGCAATATTATTACAGCGGAAAATGCAACCGACCCGGCTGTATGTGCAGCCCTGATTGAATATGTTCAGGGTCGGGGTTTGAAGACATTGGATAACAATTGATCCGGAGAAAATATGGCAGATCAGGATAAAGCGTCACCAAAGGGCGATCAGGCAAAGAGCAGTGGTGAAAACAAGGGTTCGCCTTTGCTGGAAAGTAGCGGGTCTGCCGATACAGCTAGCAAGGCAGACAGCAAAAACCCGGCAACGAGCAGGGAAAGCACTTCCGGTACGGCGAAAAATGTGCCTCCTGAAAAGATCCATCCACCCAAAAAGCCGGGCGAGCACAAGGGGCACGGTGGGCTCTGGTTTTGCCTGCTTGTTGCTTTCGGTCTGGCGGCTGCCAGCAGTGCTGCAAGTTTTTACCTTTGGCAAACCGTACAGCGCTCGGGCGCTGACAATGCGCACACCTCCCAGGCGGTGCAGAGCTTGAAGCAGGAAATTGGTAATCTGCAGAGTGAAGTCATGAAAGTCGAGAAGGTCGCACAGACCAGTGAAGGCAAGCTGGCCCAGTTTGACAAGAAGCTCAGCAGCAATACTGTTCGCATTGAAGCCTTGAGCAGTATGGACCGCAATAGCTGGGTGCTCGCTGAAGTTGAGTTTCTGTTGCGTCTTGCCATACAGCGCGCCGTGCTTGTGCACGACCACAAGGGTGCCGAAAAATTGCTGGAAACGGCTGATGAGCGTGTACGAGGTCTCGATGACCCTTCCTTGCTTCCGCTCAGAAATAGCATTGCCAGGGATCGTGCAGCGCTCAAACTCGCCAGTACCGTTGACCGGGACGGGCTTTATCTCAAACTGGCTGCGCTGAATACCCAACTTGAACAAATGCAGGTTGTGGATCTTTCTACCCTGCAAATCAAGAGTCCGGCCAGGTTTGCTGCCGAAACCGCCGAGCCTGTTACCACCCTGGAGAAGGTTGAACATGGCTTCTGGGCGACACTGGATAAACTCAGCGCCATTATCAAGATTCAGTATCATGAGGAGCCGGTAGGCCCGCTTTTACCGCCTGATCAGCAAAGCTATTTGCGTATGAACTTGCGCTTCATGATGGAGCAGGCACAACTGGCACTGCTGCAACAGCGTCAGGAGGTGTATGTCGATAGCCTGAGCAAGGCCCGTGTCTGGGTGGCCGGTTATTTTGTAATAGAAGACGATGTAAAAGCAGCACTGCTGGATGAAATTGATGCATTGATCAAAGTTGATGTTGCCAAACCCTTGCCCGATATCAGTGGTTCGCTGAACCAGTTGCATGCACTCCTCAAGGTTCGCGAAGCGGCAGGAGGCAAGTGATGAAGCGCTGGCAGATTCTTTTTGTTGCTCTTTTGCTGGGTACGCCACTGGTTTTCAGAAAACTGGAAGAAGACAGTGGTTATGTACTGGTGGCCTTTGGCAACACTTCCATTGAGATGACATTGTGGGGCAGCGTTTTGTTGCTGCTTTCTCTTTTTGTCATTCTTTATCTGTTGTTGCGTCTGGGTGCTACGCTTTTTGCCCGCAACAACATTTTTTCCCGCTGGTTTTCCCAGCAGCGCTCAGGTCGGGCCAGGGATCTGACTGTCAGGGGCGTGATCGATTTTACCGAAGGGCATTGGGCGCGGGCGCAGAAATCGCTGTTACGGGCAGCGGCAAAGTCTGATACGGCATTTGTCAATTATCTGATGGCTGCACAGGCGGCTCATGCCATGGGGGATGAAGAGGCCTGTAACCGTTTATTGGGTGAAGCAGACAAAAGTGCCTTTGGCGCAACCGTTGCCGTTAACATTACCAAGGCGCGCCTGCAGGTTCAGAACGGTCAGTGGGAGCAGGCACTGGCGACGATCAATCGCGTCCGGCGCAGTGCACCGCAGCACCCGGCCGTCATGAGCTTGCTGATCGATATTCACCGGCAACTGGGTGACTGGGACGGGCTGCATGATCTGATTCCCGATATCAAGCGCAGCCGCATCATGAACCGCGAAAAACTCGAGCTGTTCAGGGAAGAAGTGGACTTCAATATGTTGAAAAGCGGGGTGGAACGGGTAGAGAAAACCGGTAAACCTTATGATTTTCTCACGACATTGTGGAGTCGCTTGCCGGCAATGTCACAAAAAGATGTCAGGTATGTTGCACAATACGCCAATGGTCTGGTGCGTATTGGTGAACAGCAGAAAGCCGAAACCCTGTTGCGTACCAGCCTGAACAGGGAGTGGAGTGATGAGCTGGTTGCACTCTACGGTATTGTTAAAGGTGATGAGCCGGGCAAGCAACTGATTGTTGCCGAAGGCTGGCTCAAGGAAAGGCCGAACAACAGCAGTTTGCTTCTGGCACTCGCGCGTATCTGTTTGCGTAATGAATTGTGGGGCAAGGCGAGGGAATACTACAGGTTGAGTCTTGACCTGATGCCTGATGCTGCCGGATTCGCCGAGTATGGACAGCTGGTGATTCATCTGGGTGAACGCGATGCAGGTCTGGAAGTCATGCGCAAGGGTCTGCAGACAACAGCTCACCCAGCCGAGCTGCCCATGCCGGTGTCTGCGGGATAACGCATTCAGTCTTCTGGTGAGTATTGAAAAACCCGCACATGCGGGTTTTTTTATGGGTTCAAATGAAAAGTCTGGTTATGGTGCACCCTGTTTTCTTTTTGGCACATAGTTGGTGCGCAATCGGGTGATTGTTTGTCGAAAAGCAGGAAAAATAGTTGGCACGCTTATTGTATTACTCATTAGTGAGATGAGAGTTATCAATAGCTATCTGTAGAATCACTATTGAAACAACCTGAAAGAGGGCCGCTAGGGTTCCGGCTTTATAGAGCGACTGGACCGAGAGCAGCCGACCTTCCTTAAAGGGGGTTACACGGCGGGATAAAAGCCCGGGAGGTTCATGCTGATACAGCTGTTGTTACCTCTTGCCCGTTAACCTTTGAGGAGAACACCCATGTTCAAACACCTTTCCCTTGTTAAAAAACATTTTGTGAAAAAAATGGCTGCTGTTTGTGCTGCAAGCTTGTTGAGCTTTCCAGTTATGGCAGCCGAGCCCCTGAAGATTGGCTACAGCGATTGGCCGGGCTGGGTAGCCTGGGAAGTGGGTATTGAAAAAGGCTGGTTCAAGGAAGCCGGCGTGGATGTTGAGTTTGAGTGGTTCGATTATGTTGCCTCCATGGATGCCTTTGCAGCAGGCAAACTCGATGCGGTTTCGATGACCAATGGCGACACCCTGTACACCGGTGCTTCCGGGGGCAAGGGTGTAATGATTCTGATCAACGACTACAGCAATGGTAACGATATGGTTGTAGCGCGGCCGGGCATCCAATCGGTTAAGGAGCTGAAAGGCAAGAAGGTGGGTGTAGAAGTGGGTTTTGTCGGCCACTTGCTGTTGTTAAATGCACTTGAAAAAGCAGGGTTGACAGAATCCGATGTCGAGCTTGTAAATGTGCCAACCAATGAAACGCCGCAGGTGTTGGCATCGGGCGATGTGGATGCCATCGTAGCCTGGCAGCCGAATTCAGGACAGGCGCTCTCCCTTGTTCCGGGTTCCAGCAAAATCTACAGTTCTGCCGATGAACCGGGTTTGATCTTTGATGTGCTGGCCGTAACACCGGTTTCCTTTGCAAAAAACAAAAGCGAATGGGAAAAGGTGGCAAAAGTCTGGTACCGGATTGTTGACTATATCAAGGATCCTGCAAACAAGGCTGATGCCTTGAGTATTATGTCGGCACGGGTTGGTTTGACGCCAGAAGAATATGCCGGTTTTGTGGAAGGTACCAATATACTGACACTTGAAGAAGCCAAGCAATTTTACAAGAAAGCGGATGGATTCAAATCCATTTATGGTTCGTCAAAAATTGCCGATAACTTCAATGTGAAATATGAAGCCTATGGTGAGCCGCAGGATATCGATAGTTATATCGATTCATCCATTACTGACATGATGTAGCTGTTCAAGGCAGATTGCTGATGGGTATATTAAAAGTAGACGATGCAAGCATTGCACCCGAAAAGGTGCAATGGTTTGCAGCGCGTCGACCGCTTCCGCAGAAAGCCTCGCGGATGTTGACAGTGTTTTCTTTTCTTATGCCCTTGCTGATCTGGAGTATTGTCAGTTATGTGCCCTTTGTCTGGCACCCGAAAGTAGCAGTGGTTGACCCGGGGTCGGTAAGCTGGTTTCAGGAAGGCAGCCTGATCGACAAGGCTGATTTTGCAGAAGAAGTCGAGCTGGCCATGACGGAAGGCCGATTGCCCCCGACAGGAGAGCCCGCCAATCCTGTTTACCTGCCGGCACCTCACGAAGTGGCAAAAGCGTTTTATACCTCGTTTACTACAGAACCGAAACGCAAAAGTGAAAGCTGGTTGCATGAAAGTCTCTGGCATAGCGTTCAGGTGATTTTCTGGGGTTTTGTCTTGTCATCCATCATTGGTATACCACTGGGGATTCTTTGCGGCACTTATGTGGCAATATCGCGATTGCACGAACCTTTCATAGAGTTTTTCAGGTATTTGCCAGCACCGGCCTTTGGTGCGCTTGCCGTTGCCATTCTCGGTATTCACGATGGCCCCAAGATTGCGATCATTTTTATCGGCACTTTTTTTCAGCAGGTTCTTGTGGTTGCCAATACCACACGCAAACTGGATGTGGCTTTGATTGAGGCGGCACTGACATTGGGTGCAAGGAAATTTCATTTGCTGTTTCGTGTTGTGATTCCGGGCATCATCACCGATCTTTATCGAGATTTGAGAATATTGCTGGGGTGGGCCTGGACCTATCTGATCGTTGCTGAACTGATTGGTACCAGTTCCGGTATCACCTGGTTTATCACCCAGCAGGCGCGTTACAAAAACTTCGACAATGTTTTTGCCGCAATTATTATGATTGGCATCATTGGTTTGATATCCGATTTACTACTCGGATGGCTGGGCAAACATATTTTCCCCTGGGAAAAGGTGTCGAGAAATGTGTAGTGTGAGGACAGATCGATGACAGGAATACAATTGCCGAGTTATCTTGATCAGGATGAGAAAACCAGGGCACGACTGGATCGTCTGAAACAGCGCGAAGTGATTCTGGAAGTCAATAATCTCACCAAGGTATTTGATTCTCCACAGGGCCGGATTACGGCGCTAAAAAATGTCAGCTTCAAAACCCATCGAAGGGAGTTTGTTTGTATTATCGGGCCTTCTGGCTGTGGCAAGTCGACACTGGTCAGAATGCTGGCGGGGCTTGAATCGATTACATCCGGCGAGATACTGCTCGATGGCGAGCCGAAGCTGGAGCCGGGCCCGGATCGCGGTATGGTGTTTCAGGGCTACACACTTTTTCCCTGGCTGACCGTGAAAAAAAATGTGATGTTCGGCTTGCAAATGCAGGGTCGATCCAAAAGCCAGGCCGAATCGGAAGCCATGCAGTGGGTTGAAATGGTTGGTTTGAGCAAGTTTGCCAATCACTACCCGCAGCAACTTTCCGGTGGTATGAAACAGCGCGTCGCGATTGCCAGGGCCTTGGCCAACCAGCCGCGTATATTGTTGATGGATGAACCTTTCGGTGCGCTTGATGCACAAACACGCGCGAAAATGCAGGCAAGCCTGTTTGATATCTGGCGCAATATCGACATCACTATCTGTTTTATCACACACGACCTTGATGAAGCCATTTATCTCGCTGATCGCATTCTGGTGTTGAAAGCACACCCGGGTGAAGTGCAGGAGTTGATTGAAGTGCCGGTGCCAAGGCCGAGAAACCCGGAGCAGTTCATTTCGCCTGAATTTCTGGCAACCAAAAAAAGGCTGGAGGAATTGATTCATCCTCCGGTTAGCGATAAGGAAGAAGAACCCTTTCAGCTTATCCGTATGGCCAGGGCGGGGGATGAGGTTGAAAACGGTCTAGAGAGCGTGGAATAATGCACGCGATTAAATTTTTAATGTGCTTTCGGGACGACCCGGAAGTGTATCTTCGCTCGGGACGACCCGTGGTGTTCAACCATGTTGAAATACAGGTCGGATGACGCATTTGTTCCCACATCGCTAGCGCTTATTTATACCTTTACAGGCTTTCCTCTGGCACTTGTCGGCTTGTACCACGCGTTTTTATGGCCTTTGGCAACCTTGTTGCTTGCGCATGTGTGGGTGATTGCCGCCTACCTGCTACATGAATGTGCGCACAACAGCGTGTTCGAAAAGCCGGCACATAATCGTGCATTGGGCATAGTCTTGAGCTGGTTAACAGGTGCTTGTTATACGCCGTTTGATAAATTGAGGGAGAAACACCTGTGTCATCATGTGCAGCGGGAAGATGTGCTCGCTGTGAATGCGTATGTTTTACTCGACAAGTATGGCGCGCTGAAATTTATGGTGACGGTGTTGACCCGTTTGGGCTTGCCTGCCTTTGATATGCTGACGCATTGTCTGGTTGTTATTTTGCCTTTTTTCAGGGATGAAATGGCTTTTCAAAAAAAGCGTGTTGCTCTTGTGCTTTTTATCCGCAGCCTGTTTTTTGTCGCCATGGCATCAATTGATTTGTCGGTATTGCTGCTTTATTTCATTTCATGGGTCATTTTTGTAGGTGTTCTGAATTTCATGGACGCCTTTCAACATGCTTATGAAATAAATTACAGCCTCATGGGTGCGTCGGCAGACAGCAAACATGACAGAAACTATGAAGAAAGTCACACCTATAGCAACTTGTTGTCTGCCAGATTTCCGTTTCTGAATTTGTTGGTGCTGAATTTTTGTTATCACAATGTTCACCATACCAAGCCCAATGAACCCTGGTATCGTTTGCCGAACTTGCATCAACAACTTTACCCGCAGGGTTGTCCTCAATACCTGCCTTTTCGTGAGACATGGCGTAATTTCAGAAAATATCGCACAGAGCGTTTGAGCAGTACTCAATCATCAGTCAATGTCGGTGTAGACGGCGTGTCGTTTTTGGTGGGCCTGTGATGAAGTTGCACCTGTTCAAAACGCTGTGGGGGCATGAAGCGGGCATGGAAGAAGCCTGTAAGCAGGCTTGTGCACAGGGGTTTTCAGGCATAGAAGGGCCTGTACCCGGGAACCTGGCGGATG
>JAGRJA010000295.1 GCA_020443005.1 Pseudomonadales bacterium | reverse complement strand
TCGATGGAGCGGGTGTCGTGAAATTTTTCAATGACCTGGTGCAACTGGACAGCCATTGGACAATGGCTGTGTTCTTTTTCGTCAAGCGGGCAGTGTGAGCATTGTTTGAAGGAAAGCTCGGTCCAGTTGGGTAATGATTCCGGTGTGGTAGAAATCAGTTCAAAGTTTTCGCCATTCAGTTCGAAATCAAAGACTTCAGTGGTATTTTCGTTCAGTTTTATCCGGTAAGTGATGGTGATCGGTTTCATGGCTGTGCTTGCAATCATTGGTATAGACCGGGCAATCTAGCACAGCTGCCTGTTAAATAATCCCTCATAATTCACATTTTTCCCAAGAGTACCGGTGTTTTTATCGTTGGCAAGCATTTTGCGAAAGGGCTGATTTCGAGAAAAAAACCGGAACTTTGTCGCTTGGGACAAGTCATTTTTTCCTGTGACCAATTTGTTGGCACATATCTTGAAAGATAGTTATCGGGTTTAGCGTTTTTCAGTTGAAATCGTACGAAAGTGAACAGTGAGGGAGCAAATCATGGCAAGACTGGATCAGAACAGTGCAGAGTGGAGTGAATTACTGGATGCCTTTGTGCAACACGCGCATATTGACACCCATTTTTCCTGTTGTACCAGTAGCGCATTTGAGGTGGATGAGTTGCTGTTATCCTCCTCTCAAACCGTTACTCAGCATCAGGCAGCCGACCATCACCACCAGGTGGCGATGCGTTTGGGGATTCTTCGTTAAAGGTAATGGTTTTGCGAGTGGGAAAGTCCGGGTTGTAGCCGTAATTGATTCCGGCTTTTCGGGCAAGAGTTCATCGATTTGACGATCATCATTTCGTTGCAGGGCGACTCCTCAAGCCTGCGGGCATTGGATGGGGGTGTTGACACCCCCTGAAGGTGCTCCCTGTTTTTTTAATAGACACCTATATCCTGATAAGAGTGTGCTATTTTGCGAATCGCCGTTATATAAGCAGCAGTTCTCATGTCTCCCGCGTCTTCACAGGTTGCCATGGTGTGTTTGATTTGCTGGTAGGTATCGCGCATGGTTTCCCTGAGGCCGGAGCGTACAATATCGAGTTCTGTCGTTTCCTTCAGCAAGGCCTCCCTCATTGTTGCTGGCAGTTTTTCTCCACTGACCCGTTCAAGCAAGTCCGCGATCAGCGTGTTTTTTACACGGTTTTCCTGCATGCGTCCGAAGCGCATATGAGACAGGTTGCGAATCCACTCGAAATAGGAAACAGTGACACCACCGACATTGGCATAAGCGTCCGGAATAATGAAAATGCCGCGCTCGTTTAACAGGCGGTCTGCGCCATAACTCAAGGGGCCATTTGCCGCTTCGACAATCACATGTGCATTGATATTGTGGGCATTCTTGAGGGTGATCTGGTTTTCCAGGGCTGCGGGAATCAGAATGTCACATTCCTTTTCGAGCACATCCAGGCCGTTTTCAGTATAGGTGGCTCCGGGAAACCCTTTGATCGAAGGGTTTTCAGTCAGATAGACTTGCAAGTCGTCAATATTGATTCCATGGTCGTTGATCAGGGCACCATCGCTCTTGATGATGGCTGTGATCAGGGCGCCGTTTTCACAGGACAGAAAGCGGGCGGTATGGCTGCCGACATTGCCAAAACCCTGTATAACAATGCGTTTCCCTTCCAGATTCCCTTCAAGTCCGGACTGTTTGACATGATCCGGGTTGAGAAAAAATTCCTCAATGGCGTATTGTACGCCACGCCCTGTTGCCTCGCTTCGACCATTGATCCCTCCCTGATAAACCGGTTTTCCGGTGACACAGGCAATGTAGTTGATATCCTCGGGATACAGGTGTTTATAGGTGTCGGCTATCCAGGCCATTTCCCGTTCGCCGGTGCCTATATCCGGCGCGGGGACATTGGTTGCCGGGCTTAAAAAACCCTTGCGAGCAAGCTCAAGCGTGAATCGTCGTGTTATTTTTTCAAGCTCGTCGGTAGTGTAGAGGGAGGGGTTGATAATCAGGGCACCTTTAGAACCGCCGAAAGGGATATCGGCAAGCGCACATTTATAGGTCATCAGAGCGGCCAGGGCTTCCACTTCATTCTGGCTGGCATAAGGTGCAAACCGGATGCCACCTTTTGCTGGCAGACGATGCGTGCTGTGTACTGCTCTCCAGCCAGTGAATACCTCGATCTGACCACGGATTTTTACGGGAAAGCGAACCTGCAGCACTTCGTTGCACGCTTTAATGGCATGTGCAATCCCCGGCTCAAGTGCGAGGAGGGCAATGGCTCTGTCGACCATCAGATCGACATTTTCGCGAAACCCGGTTGTGTCACGATTTTCAGTGTGCGGCATATGTTTGACCTTTTTAGAAGAAATGTGTTGATGGTTGCGCTTCAGGGCCAGGCAAGGCGTAAGGGTGCTTTCAGTTTACTTTTTTACGCCTGTGTATTTCCGTGATTGCAGTTGTAACAGACGCGTCATTCCCCCCGTTTAATAACAGGTGATCGATTACTGACTGACAAACGCCCTTTCTACCACATATTCACCAAGTTCACCCTGCCGGGTTTCGCGGAAGCCGCGGGCCTGAAGCAGTTGTTTCATGTCTGTCAGCAAGCCGGGGCTGCCGCATAGCATGAAGCGATCTCGTTCAGGGTCGGGAAGGGGCATCGACAGGTCGTCAAATAACTTGTTGCTCGCAAAAAGGTCGGTGAGTCGGCCTGTATTCGGGAAGGCTTCACGGGTGACAGTAGGGTAGTAAAGCAGTTTTTTCCGGATGATATCGCCAAAATATTCATTGTTTGGCAGCTCGTTTTTGATCTTGTCCGCATAGGCCAGTTCCTGGACGGTTCGCACACCATGTGTGATGATGATTCTGTCGTAGCGATCGTAGATTTTGGGGCCCTGAATAATACTGAGGAAGGGGGCCAGCCCGGTTCCGGTGCTGATCAGGTAGAGATTTTTTCCGGGCAACAGGTGATCGGGTGTCAGTGTGCCGGTAGCCTTGTTGTTGACCAGTATTTCGTCTCCCGGTTGTATATGTTGCAGGCGGGAGGTCAGCGGCCCGTCCGGGACCTTGATGCTGAGAAACTCGAGGTGCTCTTCATAGTTGGGGCTCGCAATACTGTAGGCTCTTAACAGAGGGCGTTCATCCACCATCATGCCGATCATGGTGAAAAAGCCGTTTTGAAAACGGAAGCTGCTGTGGCGTGTGGTTGTGAAACTGAACAGTTTATCCGTCCAGTGATGAACGGCGATGACAGTTTCCTGCAGTAAATCACTCATAAATCCCCCCTGTCTCTGACAAATAGCTTGTAATGAAGGTGTTGCCCCTGAATGGATCAGGTAATATGCCTGATGCTTGTTTCAGGCAAGAAACAATGGGTATTCTTTCAGGCAATCGTTTTCAAGGCGATGCGTGCATTATAGCGTTTTTGTCGGCATTCGTGACGCGGTGAAAACACGCTTGATTTTTGACGAAAAAAACGGAGTGGTTTTATATGCGGCTGATTCTGTGTGCTTTTGTTGGCATTATCATTATATTTGCGGCTATTCTGCTATGGAGAAGAAGTATTAACAGAAAGCATGCAGCCTTCCGCTTGCGAATGTCGATGGCAGAAGATATTGATACTTTGAAAAACCCTGCAAAATCCAAAGAGTAAGCCCATGTCCCAAGCGAATTCCCTGAAATCTGTTTTATTTGCACTGGGTGCGAACTTCTCTATAGCTTGCGCCAAATTGATGGCTGCGGTGTTGACCGGGTCCGGTTCGATGATGGCTGAGTCTGTTCATTCATTTGCAGACAGTGGTAATCAGCTGTTATTGCTGCTCGGCATGAAGCGTGCACGAAAACCACCCTCGCCGGATTTTCCACTGGGTTACGGCAAGGAGATTTACTTCTGGTCTTTTATCGTGGCAGTGGTTCTGTTCAGCCTTGGCGGGCTTTTCTCCCTGTATGAAGGGTGGCACAAATGGCATGATCCCCAGCCACTGTCATGGCCGCTTGTTGCTGTCGCTGTATTGCTTTTTGGTGTTGTCGCAGAAGGCGTTTCGATGTGGGGGTGCTTGAGAGAGGTAAACAAGGTTCGTCATGGCCGTTCCTATTTGCGCTGGTTTGCCGAGTCGAGAGAAAGTGCCCTGATTGTTATTTTCGGTGAAGACGCTGCTGCATTGCTTGGCTTGCTTCTGGCATTGATAGCGGTTGGCATGACCTGGATAACAGGAAATCCAATGTGGGATGCGGCAGGTAGTATGGTGATTGGCATTCTGTTGATTGCCATTGCGGTATTCATCGGTATGGAAGTGAAGAACCTGCTGATAGGCCAGGGGGTGGAGAGGCATGTGCGTGCAGATATGCTGGCTTTTTTTCAAAACAGGGAAGAAATTGAAAAGGTCTATAACCTTCTGACGCTGCAAATGGGTGACGATGTTATGGTGGCTATCAAGGCGAGGATGAAAAAATATGGCACCCAGGATGAAATGATACAAGTGATCAATCAGCTTGAATCGGATTTTAAAGCAGCGTTCCCTCAGGTATTGTGGTCTTTTTTCGAGCCGGACAATGTCGATTGATTTCAGCTGGCAGGCACCTGCTGTTTTGACAAGAGATAGCGATGTTTTCATTTTTTGAGCGTTTACTGGATCCCTTCCCCCCTGAACACCCTGTTCGACCACCGCAAGGAGTGCTGGCTTTCTGTCGGCATTATATAAAGGGGATAGAAGTCTATTTGTGCCTGATGGCATTTCTTACTGCAACATTGGCGATCAGTGAAGCGTTGCTTTATGGCATTCTTGGTCAAATAGTGGACTGGCTCGCCGATCAGGAGCCCCGGCATTTTATTGCAGAGCAATTGTCGACCCTGTTGCTTATGGGAGGGTTTATTCTTGTTTTCATCCCCTTGATTGTTTTGTTGCACTCGCTGGTGGTTCACCAGACGCTAATGGGCAATTTTCCGATGCTTGTTCGCTGGAATGCACATCGCTACCTGCTTGATCAAAGCTATCGGTTTTTTCAGCATGAATTCAGTGGCAGAATCGCCACGAAGGTGATGCAAACAGCGCTGGCGGTGAGAGAGTCGGTAATGAAGATGCTGGATGTGATGCTTTTTGTAAGCGTTTATCTTTTTACTACAATTTTACTGGTTGCTCATTCAGACCCCAGATTAAGCATGCCGCTGCTGATCTGGCTTTTGTTGTATTCGGCCACCCTGTATTTTTTTATACCGCGTTTAAGGGGGGTTTCCGCATTGCAGGCGGATGCGCGCTCTCTGATGACGGGTCGTATTGTTGACAGTTATACCAATATTCTTACGCTGAAACTTTTCTCGCATAGTGAACGGGAGTCAGCCTATGTGAAAGAGGGGATGGAAGCGTTTATGTCAACAGTGCACCCCCAGATGCGACTGGTTACCCAACTTGATTTTTCGGTATGGTTTCTGAATATGTGTCTGGTGTTTTCAACGGGGGCATTGGGTATCTATTTATGGATGGAGAGCGCTATAACACCGGGAGCAATTGCGGTTGCTTTTAGTCTTGCAATAAGGATTACAGGTATGTCTCACTGGATAATGTGGGAGGTCAGTAATCTTTTTGAAAATATTGGAACTGTGCAGGACGGCATGAATACACTTTCGCAAAAGCAGGAGGTGACCGATGTTGCGAAAGCAAAAAACATATCGGCTGTTGCCGGTCATATCGAGTTTCGTCATGTAGGATTTTCTTATCACGAAGCAAAAAATGTATTTGATGATTTTTCGCTTGAAATAAAGGCCGGAGAAAAAGTGGGTGTGGTTGGGCGTTCCGGTGCCGGAAAATCTACCCTCGTGAATTTGTTATTGCGGTTTTATGATGTGCAGGCCGGCGATATTCTTGTCGATGGTGAGAATATAAGAGATGTGAAGCAGGAAAGCCTCAGGCAAATGATTGCAATGGTTACGCAGGATACATCGTTGTTGCACCGGTCAGTCCGGGAAAACATTCTGTTTGGAAAGCCGGATGCGACTGACGAAGCCATGCTTTCAGCAGCACAGGATGCAGAAGCCCATGACTTTATTGTTGCCTTGCAGGATGCTGATGGTCGTACAGGTTATGATGCACATGTAGGTGAACGAGGGGTAACTTTATCGGGTGGTCAACGGCAGAGGATAGCACTCGCCAGGGTGTTGCTGAAAGATGCACCGATATTGATTCTGGATGAGGCGACTTCAGCGCTCGATTCGGAAGTCGAAGCTACCATACAAAAAGGCCTGAACAAGTTGATGCAAGGAAAAACCGTGATCGCAATTGCGCACCGGCTTTCAACCATTGCGGCCATGGATCGCTTGATTGTATTGGATGAAGGGCAGATCGTTGAGCAGGGGGCCCACACAGAGCTGCTGGACAAGGGAGGACTTTATGCACAGTTATGGCGGCATCAGACAGGGGGTTTCATTGGCGACCTTTGCTGACCCAGCCTGAATAGCACGGCCCGGTTGTTTCGCTTATACTGCTGAATCAGCTTGCAAAACAATAGAAAAACCAAAAAATACTCTCTGTGTATTGGAACGATATACCTATGAAAAAATTATTTCCTTATTTGATAACACTGTTGTTGATAACGGCTTGTTCAGAAAACAGTAAAACCGTTTCTGACACTACTGCTTCCTCAACTGATGGCGGTGTCCTGTCGGAAAATGCGGCTTCACAAAGTCTGAGAGATGAATTTCCCAAGGAAATATCCCATGCTACCCGGAATGAAAAAAAGAGGGGTAGCGAAACCCCGGATGAGTCTCATGGCGGCAGTGGAAACACTGATGAGAAAGTTGAGCAGGCCGACAGTTCCGGTTATGTGGCTTCGGGTATAGAAGCCGAACTCATGGAAAACTTCAAGCCGCGCAACAAGATTGAGCGCGCCAGAAACAGCACGCTTTTTATCGATTCTGGTTTTGGTACAGGCTCGGGTTTTTTCTTTGATGAAAATTGTACGATTGTTACCAACAAACATGTTGTTCAACTTGATTACCCCGATATCAAGAATATGAAGCTGGAAAAACAGTATGTGGATATGCAGTTGAAAAGAGGCGTGGTTAATCGAGAGGAAAGGGAAAAGCTGCATGAAAATCAGGCGAACCTGGAAAAGGCGCTAAAAGCATTCAAGCCCAACGGTATCGCCAATCGTATTGTCATTACCCTGGTAAATGGTCGTGAACTGATGGCAAAACTCAT
>JAGRJA010000294.1 GCA_020443005.1 Pseudomonadales bacterium | reverse complement strand
GGCAATGGTTGTTGCCAGCGCCAGACCCACATGACCCAACTGCCAGAAGTGGTGCATCGGAAAAATAAAAACCACATTCAGCACACTGTTCACAATCATGGCCTTAACCCCGATTGCAACCGGTGTTTTCATATCCTGCCGCGCATAAAAACCGGTTGCGAGTATCTTGATGCTCATGAAGGCCAGCAAACCCAGGGCGTAAGCCTGTAAACTGAAAGCAGACATTTGCGCCGTAAACAGGGTGAAATTATCGCCATACATAAAGAGTGTTTTCAGTATCGGCAAGGCCAATACAAGCAGTGCTGTTGTTGCCGGAATACTGATCAGCAAAACCAGCCTCAGCGCCCAGTCGACCGTGGCAGAAAACCGGACAGGGTCGTTAGCGGCATGCTTTCTTGAAAGGTTGGGCAAGATCACTGTCGCTATGGCTATACCAAAAACGCCCAGGGGAAGCTCGGAAATTCGATCTGAAAAATACAACCAGGAAACACTGCCTGTCGGTAAAAATGAGGCAAGAATCGTATCCAGCATCAGGTTCAACTGACTGACGGACACGCCAAAAAGGGCCGGCAGCATCAATGTCATGATGCGTTTGACACCCGGATGACTGAAATCGACGATTGGTGTGGGCATCAATTGCAGGCGCAAAAGAAAGGGCATCTGGAACAGCAACTGTATAATACCGGCCATCAACACGCCCCAGGCAATCGCCATCACCGGCTGCTCAAAATAGGGCGAAACAAACACCGCCGAGACAATCAGACAAATATTCAGAAAAACAGGGGTAAAAGCCGGAACAGCAAACTGGTTATAGGTATTCAAAACCGCCCCGGCAAAACCCGTCATGGTGATCAGAAACAGGTAGGGAAATGTAATACGAATCATCTCGCTGGTGAGTTGATACTTTTCAGGGTCGTCACCCAGATAAAAGCCCGGCGCAACAAGAATGGTAAACCAGGGCGAGGCCAAAACAACCACAAAACAGACAAGGAAAACCACCAGACCCAGCACACCTGCAACCCGGTCTATCAATCGCTTGACTTCGACCCGGCTTCTGGTGGTCTGGTACTCCGACAAAACCGGCACGAAGGCTTGTGAAAATGCACCCTCGGCAAAAAGACGGCGCAAAAACTGAGGCACCTTGAAAGCGACAAAAAAGGCATCGGCACCCGGCTTGTCACCGAGATAGACGGCAAAAACCACATCGCGCAATAATCCAAGCAAGCGGGAAATCATGGTCATGACCCCCACCAAAAGACTGGACTTCAACAAACCCTTTTGTTTTTCCGGCAGTTGTTCAGGCGATTGTGTAAATGCTGTCAAGAAAGAAACACCCATAAATTCAAAATATGCGTCGACTCCACCCGTTCCTGAGTGACTCAGCGGATTATACCTCCTGCGAAGCGATTACCTGATAAATTCAATTATTTAATGTACTGCGCCCGCAGAGTTATTGACAACGACTGATGAAAACGGCATAGTTGCGCCCCTTAATTTGACTGGTTCCAAGAGGTTTCTACAGGTGGCAAACTCTCCACAATCGAAAAAACGCGCCCGTCAGGCAGAAAAACGACGCAAACACAACGCAAGCCTGCGTTCTACTGTACGCACCTACCTTAAAAAGGTCATCGCTGCAATTGAGTCTGGTGACAAGGAAGCTGCAAAAGCCGCGTATGCTTCTGCTGTTCCCGTTGTTGACCGTATGGCCGACAAAGGCATCATTCACAAAAACAAGGCCTCACGGCATAAAAGCCGCCTCAATGCCCAGATCAAGGCGATGGCAGCCTGAGCGAATAAAGAGGTATCTCCCAAGCGCTTTAATCTGTTGCGCTTTAGAGACAAGCAGGATCAGCCCTGATGAAGGCCTGATATTTGAAAAAACCTGATACCCGAAAAACAAAAAACCGGCAGAGAGCCGGTTTTTTTATGCCTGTTTTTTGTCGTGTCTGACATCTTACATGTGACTCAAGACAAGATTGTCGCGGTGAATCAATTCTGCATCTCCCATATAACCCAGAACGCCTGAAATAGCGCTGGTCGGTTTGCCGATGATCGCAGCTGCCTCCTCTGCATTATAGTTAACCAGCCCTCTGGCAATTTCTTCACCTGTTGGCGACTCACACACCACCATATCCCCGCGACTAAATCGCCCCTTCACAGCTGTAACGCCAACAGGCAGCAAACTTTTCCCTGATTCACTCAACACTTTCACCGCACCGGCATCCAGCACCAGCGTCCCACGGGTCTGAAGATGCCCTGCAAGCCATTGTTTGCGGGCAGCCTGGGGTTTTTGTTCAGCGATCAGCAAGGTGCCGACATCCTCACCCTTTGCCAGCCTGACCAGAACATTCTCAATGCGGCCTCCGGCAATAAGCGTGTGACTACCGGATCGCGCGGCAAGGCGGGCTGCCCTGATCTTGGTGATCATACCCCCTCGTCCCAGCGCACCCGCACTCCCGCCCGCAATATCATCAAGTGCCGGGTTGCTGGCGAGATCTTCACTAATCAGTTTTGCATGCGGGTTACTGCGGGGATCCTGTTCAAACAATCCACTCTGGTCAGTAAGAATGACGAGCGCATCTGCTTCAATCAGATTGGTGACCAAAGCGGCCAATGTATCATTGTCACCAAATCGGATTTCATCGGTAACCACGGTGTCATTTTCATTAATGACAGGCATAACCCCCAGTTTGAGAAGGGTTGCCAATGTGCTTCTGGCATTGAGATAACGCTTCCGGTTCGACAGATCATCATGAACCAGCAACACCTGGGCCGTTCTTTTACCATGCTGCTGAAAACAGCTTTCCCAGGCCTGCACCAACCCCATTTGTCCGACGGCCGCTGCTGCCTGTAACTCGTGGATGGCAACGGGCCTCTGCTTCCAACCCAGACGGGTCATGCCTTCTGCGACTGAGCCGGAAGACACCAGCACAACCTCTATGCCCTGCCTGTTCAGACAGACCACCTGATTCACCCAGGCAGACATCGAGTCGATATCCAGGCCTTTTCCGTCTGCCGTCAAAAGAGCACTGCCAATCTTGACTACCCAGCGGTGGTGCTTCTTCAATTCAGCTCTTTTGTTACCCATGAACCGTCACCAAAAAACAATCAATTTCACCCGTTGTTCAATAAGGCGCATACTCAGTATCGACATCGTCAAAATCATCGTCGTCCTCATCGCCTGTATCACGAGCCTTTCTTCGCATTTCTGCCAAATGCGCAATTCGCTGCCTCGCCTCCTGCTGCATGATCAACTGCTGCTGGTGTTCCTGCTCCCTGAGCTCCGGCGTTTCCAGCTCGCGTGCCCGAATTGCTTCCAGTTCATCCATCAACGCACCCGACAGCTGCAGTGTCCCCCGTTTTTTCAAGGCAGAAATTCTGAATACTTTACCTTTCCAGTGCAAT
>JAGRJA010000293.1 GCA_020443005.1 Pseudomonadales bacterium | reverse complement strand
CGGTGGCCTCCGGCCTAATCGAGAGTGACACCTCCAGAGACTTGAAGGGGGTATTGAAGTGAAGAAAAGTGAAGCATAACGCGGCTATTATTAATCCGGCTGAAGTGGGCAAGCTGATGTATGCCATCGAACACTATGAAGGTACGCATATCGTGCGAGCCATGCTGATGCTGGCACCCCTGTTGTTCCAGCGCCCTGGCGAACTTCGGCAAATGGAATGGAGCGAGATCAATTTTGACAAGAAGCAATGGGAACTACCCGCAGAAAAAATGAAAATGGGTGAGCCGCATGTTGTTCCCCTGAGCAGGCAAGCGTTGTCGATTTTGGAAGATTTACAACCCCTAACCGGCTGGAGTGAGTATGTGTTTCCCAACGAGCGCAAGCGTAAAACCCCGGTCAGTGATGGTACGCTGAACAAGGCCCTGCGGAATCTGGGTTATACCAAACAACAGATGACAGCACACGGTTTCAGGGCAATGGCCCGTACCTTGCTGGATGAAGTGCTGGAGTTCCCCCCGCATCTTATCGAGCAGCAAATTAGCCATGCCGTGCGTGATCCGCTGGGAAGAGCCTACAATCGCACTTCACACCTTCCACAACGCCATAAAATGATGCAAAGTTGGGCAGATTATCTGGATAAGTTGAAGGCGGGGGGCTAGTTTGTGGCCCTTCGGCTATGTGTCGGTGGCGTGTCAGGAAATAAGGCAGATGGGGCTGGATTGACGCCGGTCGCTACTAAAGTGGTCAGGCATCGCATACTGCAAAACCGCTATCGTAATTATGCTACATTACTGTTCCACAGTGGCGACTGACTGATTATAAGCGGGCGGGGAACGATTATTTTTTCGGCTCGGGGTTTTGAAGTCCTCTGTAAATAAAATTTACTATGAAAATAATCGATAATATCAATACACTTTTGGGCGATGATTTTAAAGTGTCATTGAAGAAGGGCAGTCGGCTCAAGATTGCTGCGTCCTGCTTTTCTATCTATGCCTATGAAGCCTTGAAAGAAGAGTTGCAGGCAATAGACGCGCTCGAGTTTATTTTCACCTCCCCGACCTTTGTACCCAATGAAGTCACCGATAAGTTGCGCAAGGAGCGACGGGAGTTCTTTATCCCGAAAGCTGACCGCGAGAAAAGTCTTTACGGTTCGGAATTTGAAATCCAGCTTCGCAACAAACTAACCCAGAAAGCCATTGCTCGTGAATGTGCAGACTGGATGCGTCGAAAGGCCACATTCCGCTCCAATAGAACCCGCTCGGCGATGCAGCAATTTGCCTGCATCAGCGAGCCCTCCCAAAATGTAGCCTATATGCCGCTGCATGGTTTTTCTGCTGTAGATCTCGGTTTTCAGCCGGGTGATGCTGTATCCAATCTGGTCAACCGGATTGACGACAATGCCCTGACATCAACCTACCTGAGTCTATTTGATCAGATCTGGAATGACAGCGAGAAACTGCAGGATGTGACCAACACCATCTGCGACCATATCGACTCGGTGTATCAGGAAAACTCCCCTGAAAGAATTTACTTTCAGATCCTCTACAACATCTTCAACGAATTTCTTGAGGATATTTCAGAAGATGTTCTACCTAACGACCGCACCGGCTATCAGGATTCAGTTGTCTGGAACAAGCTGTTCAACTTCCAGAAAGATGCTGCCACAGGCATTATTAACAAGCTGGAAACCTACAATGGTTGCATTCTGGCCGACAGTGTAGGCCTGGGTAAAACTTTCAGTGCCCTGGCGGTTATCAAGTATTACGAGCTGCGCAATAAATCAGTGCTGGTGCTTTGCCCTAAAAAGCTGGCGGATAACTGGCTCAACTTCAGGGGCAACCTTGTTACCAACCCCTTTGTAAAAGACCGCTTCAGCTACGATGTGCTGTGTCATACCGACCTCTTGCGCGATTCAGGTGAATCGCTCGGTATGCGCCTCAATCTCGTCAACTGGGGTAACTACGATCTGGTTGTCATTGATGAGTCGCATAATTTTCGCAACAACGATGTGTATAAAGACAGGGAGACCCGTTACCAGCGCCTGATGAACCAGGTAATCAGGGCCGGAGTAAAGACCAGGGTGCTCATGCTGTCTGCGACCCCGGTAAACAATCGATTCACTGACCTGCGCAACCAGCTTGCTCTTGCCTATGAGGGCGAATCAAAAGCCATGGCGAAAAAGGTTGGTACACAAAACTCGATTGAACAGATTTTCAAGCGTGCCCAGACTGCCTTTAATGACTGGTCGGCCCTTCCACCTGAACAACGCACTGCCCAGCGTATTCTGGATGCCCTTGATTTCGATTTTTTCAAGCTGCTTGATAGTGTCACCATTGCCCGCTCCAGAAAACATATCCAGACATTTTATGATACCTCCGATATTGGCAAATTTCCCGAACGCAGGAAGCCGGTTTCGATTCACCCGCCCCTGACCCACCGGGAGGATGTCATTGGTTTCAATGAGATTTTCACGCATTTGTCAGCGATCAGAATGTCGATCTATGCGCCAGTGAGCTACATCCTGCCCAGCAGGCTCGGCAAATATGAAGCACTGTACGATACCGATGTGAAGGGTGGTACATCCAGATTGCGGCAAATCGACAGGGAGAAGAGCTTGCAGCGGTTGATGACAGTTAACCTGCTCAAGCGACTTGAAAGCTCGGTGCACTCCTTTCGTTTGACACTTGAAGGCCTGCATACCAACTACTCCCGAATGCTGGAAACCATATCGGCTTTCGAGAAAAGCGGCAGTGTCACCAGCATCCATGATATTGCCGCAGACCTCAACGAAGCAGAATTTGATGATGACGACCTGCAGGAACTGGATGACCCGTTCTCTACCGGCGGCAAGGTCAACATCCAGCTCGAAGACATGGATGTGCCCTCCTGGAAGCATGATCTCGAAAATGACCTGGCTACTATCGACGAACTGCTTGGTGAAATGGCCAAGGTTACGCCAGAGCACGATGCCAAGCTGCAGGATGTACTGCACCATATCGGCACCAAGATTCAGAACCCCATCAACAGTTGTGAAGGCAAGCCGAATCGCAAAGTGATTATTTTCACGGCCTTTGCCGATACGGCGGATTACCTTTACAAACACCTCGCCCCGCATTTTGAAAAACGCTATGGCGTACACAGCGGCAAAGTCACTGGCAGCCAGTATCCGTCTTCAACACTTGGCAAGCGTTACGATTTTCAGAGTTTGCTCACGCTTTTTTCGCCGCGCTCAAAGGATAAGGCAGCCATTCTGTCCCGAGAGACTGGCGAACTCGATTTACTGATTGCCACCGATTGTATTTCTGAAGGCCAGAACCTGCAGGATTGCGACTACCTGATCAACTTTGATATTCACTGGAACCCGGTGCGTATTATCCAGCGCTTTGGTCGTATCGATCGTATCGGTTCTACCAATGAAGTGATTCAGTTGGTGAACTACTGGCCGGATATTACCCTTGACGAATACATCAACCTGAAAGAGCGGGTTGAAAATCGCATGATCATTACCGACATCACAGCCACCGCCGATGACAATGTACTGAGCGCTGAAACCAGCGATGTGACCTACCGCAAGGAGCAACTGCAACGCCTGCAGGAAGAAGTCATTGATCTGGAAGAATTGAAAACCGGCGTTTCGATTACCGATCTGGGGCTGAATGATTTTCGTATGGATCTGCTCGGCTATTTGAAAGAAAACGGCGACATGGCCAGCATGCCCAATGGCCTGCATGCCGTGGTGCCTGCAGATACAGAAAAGGGCCTGGTGCCCGGTGTGATCTTTGCACTGCGTAATCGCAATGCAGGGGTTAACATCCAACAGCAAAACCGCCTGCACCCTTACTACCTCGTTTATATGGATATGCAGGGCAATACCCGTATTAACCATGTGCAACCAAAGCAATTGCTTGATCTGGTGCGTGTTGCCTGCAAGGGCCGTTCGGAACCCGTGCAAGCGATTTGCAAAACCTTCAATCGGGCCACAGAAGATGGCAAGAACATGCGCGCCTATTCAGAACTGCTGAATCAGGCCATCGCCACCATGATTGAACTCAAGCAAGAGAAAGACATCGACAGCCTGTTTACTGGTGGCAAAACCAGCGCCCTCACCAATACCATCTCCGGCCTCGATGATTTTGAGTTGATCAGCTTTCTGGTGGTGTATTGATGACAGCCAGCTTGCCGTCAATAATCAGTGAATCGGTGCTGAACCACCGCTTGCGCTTTCCTGATAATGCTAGCTTCGGTGGCAACATACCGAAAACCAGAATTTACCAGCGCTCGGGTGCCACAGCATCCATCAAACAGAAATTTGTGCAGCAACTCGACAAGATCACCTGGGCCTGTAAACTCGCCCCTGAAACGATCAACCTGCCTGCCGGATCTTTTGTTAAGGAGATTCAGGTATTCGATCTCACCCTGAAATCCGGCATCGAAGAAGTTGATGAGGTTGTGTTGCGCACGATGGATAAGGCCATCATCCACCCGCTTTTCTATCGAATCAATAAAAACGAAACCTGTCGCTACGCCATGGCTTATAAGCGCCAGCACGAAAGCGCCAGCGACAAATGGGTAGTGGATGATTACTTTTACAGCCCCTGGATGGATGGCGGCGCAGTTGAACAGCCTCTGCCACAAGCGCTGAATTTACAGAGTCTCTATGAGGCCTTGCTGCGCTTGCTGTTGCCAGAACCGGCAACAACCAGCGAATCACTGCCAAAGCAAATAGCCCGGCTACATGAAATAGCCGTGATACAAAGGGCCATGGCCCGGCTTGAAAGCGCTATTGCGAAAGAAAAGCAGTTCAATCGCAAGGTGGAACTCAATGCAGAAATGCGCACACTACAGCAACAACTCAAAGGAATGATCTGATGGCATACGCCGATACAAACAAGGTCATTCGCCGAATAACAGCACTGCCAGGAGGCAAGCATGGCCACAATTGATGTTAAAGGTACCGAGATTAGTGTTTATAGCCACGGTGATATGGATTTCATCTCGCTTACCGATATGCTGCGCGCCAAAGACGGTGACTTTTTTATTGCCGACTGGCTACGCAATCGCAACACCGTCGAATTTCTTGGCATTTGGGAACAAGTGCATAACCCGGCGTTTAATTATGGCGGATTCGCCACAATTAGAAGTCAGGCCGGGCTTAACAATTACAAACTCAGCGTAAAAGAATGGGTGGCGCAAACCCATGCCATCAAGGCTAATCTGATCCCTCCGGCCCTCACCTCACGGCAAACCAGCCAGGTTTATGCCAGCGAGGCTGATCTGCTCAATATGGCGTTGTTTGGCAAAACCGCCAAACAATGGCGAGATGAAAATCCTGAGCGCAAAGGTAACATCCGTGACGACGCCAATGTGTCACAATTGGTCTGTCTGGCCAATCTGGAAACCCTGAATGCTCATTTTATTCATCAGGGTCTACCGCAGGCCGAAAGACTCAAAACACTGAATCAAACCGCCATCCAACAGATGCAGCTATTGCTGGAAGATCGCGCTATCCGGCAATGGGAGAACCCGCAATGAACAAACTCAAAATGCACTCGCCAAACCTGACGCAGGAGAACATCGCAAAAATTCGCGAGCTGTTTCCCGGCTGTGTTACCGAGGCGCAAGGTGAAGATGGTCAGCTTACGCTGGCGGTGGATTTTGATCAGCTCAAACAGGAGCTTTCTGATTCAATCGTGGAAGGCCCACAGGAGCGTTATCACCTCAACTGGCCGGGCAAGCGCGAAGCCCTGTTGACCGCCAATGCGCCGATAGCGAAAACACTTCGCCCCTGCCGCGAAGAAAGCGTGGATTTTGACGCCACCAAAAACCTGTTTATCGAAGGCGATAACCTTGAAGCGTTGAAGCTGCTGCAGGAAACCTACCTTGGCAAGGTCAAGATGATCTATATCGACCCACCTTATAACACTGGCAAGGATTTTATCTATGAAGATGACTTTTCGGAAAATGCAGAAGATTTTTTAAAGAGATCCAACCAAAAGAACGAAGAAGGCCTTAGACTCGTTTCGAATACGGAATCTAATGGAAGATTTCATTCAGACTGGCTGTCAATGATCTATCCAAGGCTCAAGTTGGCGCGAAGTCTTCTATCAGATGATGGCGTAATTTTTATCAGTAATGATGACTCTGAAATACACAATATGCGAAAAGTGTGCGATGAGGTATTCGGTGAAAATAATTTCATAGCTAATTTCATATGGGAAAAGCGTACAAATAGAGAGAACAGAAAGGTTGTGTCATATCGACATGATAATGTTTTGTGTTATTGCAAGCAGAAGGGCGAAGAGCGTCCCTTAAAGCAGCTGCCAATGAACGAGAAAGCACTCGCTAACTATAAAAACCCTGATAATGATCCTCGCGGACCATGGAAATCGGATCCTGCGACAGCACAATCCGGTCATGGCACAAAAAGCCAATTTTATGACTTGATGGCACCAAATGGTAAAGTTCATAAACTTGAGAGTGGTAGATGCTGGCTTTATACAGAGTCTTCAATGAAGGAGGCGATCAAAGATAATCGTATTTGGTTCGGCAAAGATGGGAACGGTGTTCCTCGTGTTAAAACATATTTAGATGCCAAGGAGCGAGGGTTAACCCCGGAAAGTATTCTATTTGCAAGAGATGCCTCAACAAATGAAGTAGCAAAAAATTGCTTAAAAGAATTATTTGGCGGAGTTGCTGTTTTCGATACCCCAAAACCAGTAGAGCTAGTTAAATTGTTTTTACAGTTAAGTTGCTCCAAGGGTTTGGTAATTGATTTCTTCTCAGGATCGGCTGCAACTGCGCATGCTGTTATGCAGCTGAATGCCGAAGACGGCGGAAATCGCAAATTCATCATGGTGCAGCTCCCCGAACTTTGCGATGAAAAGTCCGAGGCCTTCAAAGCGGGCTATAAAACAATCGCCGAGATGAGTAAGGAGCGCATCCGACGCGCTGGCAAGAAAATACTGGAAGGTGACAGTCACAAGGATTGGAATAGGGATGTCGGCTTTCGCGTCCTGAAAATCGATTCATCCAATATGGCCGATGTTTATTATTCGCCCGATGCCGTGCAGCAGGATTTGCTCTCTGCCCAGGCCAACAACATCAAGGAGGGGCGCACCCCGGAAGATTTGTTATTTCAGGTATTGCTGGATTGGGGTGTCGATCTTTCCCTGCCCATTCGCAGGGAAACGATTCAGGGCAAAACCGTGTTTCTGGTGAGTGATGCACCCTGTGATCTGGTGGCCTGCTTTGACGATGGTGTGAATGAGGCACTGGTAAGGGAGCTGGCGGCTTTAGCCCCGCTGCGTGTGGTGTTTCGCGATACCGGCTTTGCTTCCGATGCGGTCAAGATCAATGTAGAACAAATCTTCAAGCAGTTATCGCCCGGCACCGAGGTAAAAGCACTATGAGGCCTTATCAACCCGATGTGTTGCCTCTGACGGGTTTGGATTATCAACGCCTGCTGCCCCTGGTTGGCCAGGCCAATGCGGCCCTTGCCCGTTACGATGGTTTATTGCAGGGCATTCCCAACCCGGCGGTGATGCTGTCGCCGCTCACCACCCAGGAGGCGGTATTGTCATCCAGAATCGAGGGTACTCAAGCCACGGTGGATGAGGTGCTGGAGCAAGAGGCGGGCCTGATTAAAGCGGGTGAAAAGTACGAGGATATTCAGGAGATTTCCAATTACCGCCAGGCCCTTTTTCGTGCGCGGGAATATCTGGCCGATTACCCGATAAAGCTGGCCTTTGTGCGTGAGCTGCACCGCATTTTGATGGGCAGCGTGCGTGGGCAAGACAAAACCCCCGGTGAATTTCGCAAGGATCAGAACTGGGTTGGCTATCACGGCTGCACCATCGACCAGGCTACCTTTGTGCCACCCAATCCCTTGCAATTGCCCGATTTTTTACAGGATTGGGAGCGCTACCTGGATAGCGATGATATGGATTTTCTGCTGCAAACTGCCGTGATGCATGCCCAGTTTGAGTTGTTACACCCGTTCAAGGATGGCAATGGCCGTATTGGCCGTATTTTGATCCCGCTGTTTCTGTACCAGAAAAAAACCCTATCACAACCCATGTTTTACCTGTCGGAATACCTGGAAAGCCACCGTGATGAATACTACGCACGCCTGAAAGCCATATCTGCAGAAGGTGACTGGAATGGCTGGATTGCATTTTTTCTGCAGGCCATTATTGGCCAGGCCGCACAGAACAGCACGCGGGTTGCCTCTATTCAGGCCCTGTATGAGCAGATGAAGCGTGAAATTCACGCCGTGACTCATTCGCAGTACAGCCTGCATGTGCTGGATGCCATTTTCAGTAGACCTATTTTTGAAACCACCGACTTTATAGAAAGAACCGCAATACACAAGCCAACGGCTATGGGCTTGTTACGACAGTTAAAGGCAAACGATATTTTGAGGGAGTTGCGCCCCGGCAGTGGGCGGCGTGCGGCAATTTTATGCTTTCCCGCACTGCTAAACATTGCCGAAGGCAGGAGTGTGATATGAAGGATTTTGTGTATCGTTTGGCATACGCTAATGCTTTTGTGTATCGTATTATGTATTTTACAATCCACAAATTGATTTGTGGTGCTCAGAATACCCACAACCTGTTTTACAGGGTATACACAGCCGCAGGCTGCCCGCAGGGTTGCGCACATGGAGG
>JAGRJA010000292.1 GCA_020443005.1 Pseudomonadales bacterium | reverse complement strand
CTTTACCTACAGCATCTCTGGGGCAAGCTGCCAGCCAGCAGATGCGGGGTATCCAACGAGTATCCTGACCATATCGCTGGAGATTCGCAACTGGCGAATCCATTAACGTGATACAGGCGCGGAACACGGGAAGAGAGAGAAGGCTCAGATCGTGGATAATGACCAGAAGCCAGTCCTCGTTCTGTCGATTTTGGGTTAGCCAGCCCTCTTGCCAGGCAACGGTTAGGCCTGGGAGTCTGTCAGATCTATTTGTTCCAGTAGGATCCGGTACATATTGACCCCATAAATCACTGTTCTGTGCTGTGCCGGGCAAGGAGACAGTATGAACATGTTGCCTGGTTGTAAGGCGGAGCATTTGACTGAGGTGAGAAACGGCCGTTTCCAAAACCAAAAAATCGGCGTCAAACAACAGCACCCGCCGAAGCCCCGGTTCCAGGGCGGCGCAGGCTAATCCACGTGTCAGAGAATCAAACGCCGATTTGTCCATCAAAATTGTTTATGGTTCCTTTCTGGACACATTTAAGGCAGGAACGGCTTCAACGTCGAGTATCTCGGCCACCTTTTCATTGTCAGTGGGAAACCAATGTTCGCTTTGTTCCAGGCGGCGGTGGGTCAATACCAGTGGAGCCACATCACGTAAATGTTCCGATTCGACTTTAGCTGCACCTGAGCGAGCAGCCTGAGCACGGGCGGCAAGCGCCAGAAAGAAGTCGGCCCGATGACCTACGGCCATGAATTTTTCAGCCAGTTCAGCACATTTTTCTAAAATCGGTTTGGGAATGTCAACGCCTGCCTGCCTTTCTTTTGCCTGATTTAGTTCAACCTTGATTGTGCCATCTGATTGATACCCATTGGTGAGAAAATCGTTTTTCCCATCAGTAGCCAGGGCCATGTCAAAAGCAAGGACGGTTTGCAAAATATCAGCCCGATGTTCAGGATGTGTGATAATGTGCGCCATTAGCCCAAACCGATCTCGCAATTGAGGGCGTAAGTAGCCTTCTTCAGGGTTCATTGTGCCAACCAGAGTGAAATGGGTTTCGCTTGCCGGAATATTGATGCCTTGCCGTTGAACAGACAGGATGCCGGTAGCGGCCGTGTCCAGGATGATGTTAACAATGTGATCGTCAAGTAGATTGACTTCGTCAATGTAAAGGATTTTGCCATCAGCATCTTTGAGCAAGCCATTCTGTGGTTCTGGCTCGCCTCTCATTAAAGCATCAATCTTGTAACCCCCGACGACACGGTCTTCTGTGGCGTTAATAGGTAACGTTACTGGCAAGTCGTCATACATCATTTGGGTGAAAGCGCGGACTGTGGTGGATTTTCCGGTACCGCGATGTCCGCTGACTAATACACCGCCCAATCTTGCCCCGGCTATATAGGCAATTTCCAGAGCCATTTTCAGGTTTTCCTGCCCCACAATTTTACTGTAGGGCAATATTGGGATGCTGTTTTCCTGTTGCGTTGAGGTCATTTTTGTTTTTCCTCATCTGTTTTCCAGGTCATTGTTACCTGCAGCTGGGCTTCAGTACTGCTTTTGGCAATGATCGCGCCCACTTCTGTATCAAGCTTGATAGAAAATTGCACTTGAAATTCATCTGGCTTGGCTGTTCCACCCATCTCTTTGATGCTGTTGACGACTCGGGTGGCGCAATTTTTGGCTAGCTCCAACCCATCGCCGAAGAGGTCACGAGCTTTTTCCAAACCTTTGATGTCGCGTAAATCCTGATAAGGTCCCGGCGACGAGGGTAACTTGTCCACTTCGATGGCGATGGTGATTTCTTGCTCATTAATGATTTGGGTGTTTTCATAAACTGGCATAGTGTGTCTCCAAGATGTTTGCGGAGTTGAGGGTGTTATGCAGCTTAAATTTGACTCTAAATAAAACTTGGCCCAGGTGACTTCCGATCATTTTTAAGCGTTGCACACCCTAAATGTTATCAAATACTCCGCAGTATATTTATACCGACGATCGGTATAAATATACTCTAGAGCGAAAAATAAAGATGAATAAGATCATGACTCGATGCACAAATGACCAACCGGTTGTGGATAACGGCCCGACGGTCATGAAATTGTCTAGGCAACTGGACGCCAGGCGGTTAAAGAGTCATGTATATGATACCGTAAGGCAAGGCGAGTACAAAAACTAAACG
>JAGRJA010000291.1 GCA_020443005.1 Pseudomonadales bacterium | reverse complement strand
GCTCTGATTTCAGCGCTGACGCTAAAGTAGCCCGATCAACAATGCCTTCCAACAGAATATCCTCCCCGTGATCGCGCGCAACGCGCAATAGAACCCGTGCAGGATTCTCGGTACGGAGTACGCTGAGTTCAGCTATTTGGCCTTCTTCATCAATTTCCATTCCGATCGGTAGATCGCCTCCGTCAATCTCCCGTCCCCAGGCGACCAGCTCAGGAAATGGATCGAACACATCGGACAAGCGGATTGATACTGTGACGGCATCAAGCGTAAGATGCAGCTTTGCCCAAACGTATTCCTCCATCTCAAAGCGTACGACAGGATTCGCGTTTGGCAGGCCGGGACGGATCACAAACCACTTCGACGGCTCTTCGGCTGGCTTGATCAGACCTTGTCGCCCCCAACGATCTGTGCTGTAGGAATGCAAAGCCCCTGTGTCGTCGCAGACATAGAACGGGGTTAAGGGTGACCACGTACCAAAACGACTTGGTCCCCGCAGTCCGTGGTACCAGTCCATCAATTCGCCATAGCTTTGCCAATGGAAAGTGCTCGTTTCAGTCACATGAACCGCGCCCGCCGGATTGTCTAGAACCGAGATGACGTAATCGAATGACTCGTGCAGCCGCTTGAACAGGCCAGAGCCAGGTTTGAGCGCAAAAAATCCATCCAGATCCTCTCGGTCCTCAATCATCAGCTCGCCGTCGAAGGCGCTATCAAGTTTGGCTTGCACGGCATATCGCCGATCAGACAGTGTGGAGTTCTTCGTTCCGTTTACCAGCGCGGGTATTTCCAGTAATGTGGTGCGCACCTTTTCATCCCTGCACCGGTGTACGGGAAGTACCAGACCAACGCGGAAAGCGACGCCAGGACGATCCCCACCGGTCTGTTTCCCGACAGCAAATAGTCCGGTTGCCACATCCGTCGCATGCGCACCCAAGTCATGATCAGACGCACCGTACTGAGCGATGTAGATAAATGGCAATAATTCATCCAGTTGTCCGAGCAACTGGCCGCAATTTCTGGGCAACTCGCGGTCCCGAGGCACCCTTGGATTATCATTTTTGCTCCAGCACAATGTCATGGCTCACCTCCTTCAGGTGGGTTGGTCTCAGAAATACTCAAGCCGGCACGCAATGGCCTCAATGCCGAAAAAGGCATCGCTCATTTTAAAGGGGTGCCTGTAGTTGTCCGGGTTGATCAGTGCCGTTTTGAGCTCATCCATGTCCTGTGCACCACTGCTTGAGATAAGAAACTTCACGTAGGTCGATTCTGGCCAACATGTGCACAACCAGTGCAGCACCAGAAAGCGATGCGCGTTGTCATCGTCAGTATCACAATCGGGTACGCTGAAGTAGTAGACAGGCTCGCCAAGCGATTTTTCGAGACGATCTGCGATCGGGCGCATTGATTCACGCCATACTTCAAATTTTGCACTGGACTCACCATCTTCTTCCCAGGGGGGCCCGGAAAGAACTCGATCATCGCCTTGGCCTCTTCAGCGGACATGCTTTGATACTTGAATAGCAGTACCATGGCGGCACCCCCTTTCGTGGGCAATTTAGCCATTTTGGAACTGACAAACAGTAACACGTTATTTTCTGATTCCAATGGTGAGGAGGTCGTGTTGATGCCATCGATAAGGCGAGTCCCCGTCACTTAAATACCGGTTAAAGAGTTGTTGGGATGTCGGAAAAATTATGACGACTTTCGCATTTGCCGGAACATACAAACGCAGATAGCAGTATTCCGCAATGAATAAATCACCTTTGCCCAAACCTTCCATGT
>JAGRJA010000290.1 GCA_020443005.1 Pseudomonadales bacterium | reverse complement strand
TTGACGATGACAGGCGGGCAGGTGCTTATGGTTGTCAGCGGCGAGTTGGTATTTGCCGGAAGTTGCCGGTTAAAAGCAGAGCAGGCAATGATGATCCCGATGAAGGGGGGGGTGTTAGCGTTGTTGGCTTCGGGAGAAACCTGTTTTTTACTCGCGACACCTGTTTAGCCCCGGTTTTTTATCGTTTCATCGGTGCAATCGCCAGTTGAACATGGGCAAGGGCGGTGGCATAATTCACGCCCTCAAAAAAAGCCTTCAGACCGGTTTTCATCGGTCGATTCATAAATGATGTTTTCTGAATGCTTTTCCGGAATGCGAAAGTGGCGGAATTGGTAGACCCACTGGATTTAGGTTCCAGCGCCTCGCGGCGTGAGAGTTCGAGTCTCTCCTTTCGCACCATTAAATGAATGTTACCGGTGAGCCGGTATTAATCTAGTTGACAGCCCAGAGCTGACAGGGGTAGCTGACATGCAGGTTTCTGTAGAATCCACATCCGCACTGGAACGCCGTTTAACCATTGGTGTCCCGGCCAGTGAGGTAGACACCAAGGTTGATGAACGACTTCAGCAAGTGGCCAAACAGGCGAAAATCGATGGTTTCCGTCCCGGAAAAGTGCCGATGAAGGTTGTTCGTCAGCGTTTTGGTCGCGGTGCTCGTGAAGAAGTTCTCGGCAAGGTGATTAGCGATGCTTTTTATAAAGCGGTTACTCAGGAAAACCTGCGCCCGGCAGGCATGCCAAATGTTGAACCCTTGACGGATGAAAACGGAAAGGATTTCGAGTTTGTGGCAACTTTTGAAGTTTATCCGGATGTTGAACTGGTGGACTTCTCGACGATTGATATCGAGCGTAAATCAGCTGAAATAACCGAGCAGGATGTTGACACGGTTATCGAGACACTGCGTCAGCAGAATGCTGAGTATGTGGATGTCGACCGCGCTGCAGCGAAAGGTGACAAGGTCAATATCGATTTTACCGGTTTTCGTGACGGAGAAGAATTTGCTGGCGGAAAAGCGCAGGGCTCTGATTTGGAGCTGGGCTCAGGCCAAATGATTCCCGGTTTCGAAGAAGGTATTGAAGGGATGAAAGCCGGCGAGGAGAAAACCATTGCCTTGAACTTCCCTGAAAACTATCACGCAGAAGACCTCAAAGGTGCTGCGGTTGAATTCAGAATCAAGCTTAACAAGGTTCAGGAAAAGCAGCTCCCTGCACTGGATGACGAATTTTTCAGGAATTTTGGTGTCGAAGAAGGTGGTCTGGATGCGTTCCGAGAGGAAGTCAAAAAGAACATGCAGCGAGAAATGAAAACGGCAGCAATGAACCAGTTAAAGCAGGAAGTCGTAAAAAAACTATTGGCAGCACACAGTTTTGACATTCCAAAAGCCTTATTGCAGCAGGAAACACTGGCGATGCGGCAACAATTAATGCAGCAATTTGGCGGTCAGAAAATCGACCCGGCAATGTTGCCTGACGAGATGTTTGAACATCAAGCCAGGGATCGCGTGCTGACAGGTTTGATTATGGGTGAAATCATCAAACAGCATGAAATCAAGGTTGATGCCGATGCGGTGAAATCAAGGATTGAGGAGATGGCATCTGCCTATCACGACCCACAGGAAGTCATAAACCATTATTACGGAAACCAGAATTTGCTGGCCAGCGTTGAAAACATCGTTCTTGAAGAACAGGTTATCAATAAAGTGGTTGCCGATGCCAAAGTTAATGATTGTTCTGTCAGTTATCATGAGATCATGAACCCGGCACCGCAAACAGCGCCGGCAAGCGAGCAAGCGGAAGCCTAGATGCCCAGGACCATTGTGAACGCCTTGTTCAAAATTGAAAGCGGCGGCATATTTTGTCGCCGTTTTGTTTTATGATGCAGTCAGACTCGGCAGATGTACTTGCCGGGCTTCGTTAACCCGACAATAGATGATAGATGAAACCATGATGAATGAAATTGAAAGCCTCGGACTGATACCGATGGTCATAGAGCAAACTTCCCGCGGTGAACGGTCGTTTGATATTTACTCCCGCCTGCTCAAGGAGCGCGTGATTTTCCTGGTTGGTCCGGTAGAGGACCACATGGCCAACCTTGTGGTGGCCCAGCTTCTTTT
>JAGRJA010000289.1 GCA_020443005.1 Pseudomonadales bacterium | reverse complement strand
TCTTGATATGCCAGCGGTGATTGATGTGATTTCCAAAGGTGCTGCCCAATCCTGGCAGATGGAGAACAGGGCCCAAACCATGCTGCAAGGTGATTACGCATTCGGTTTTGCCGTTGACTGGATGCGCAAGGATCTGGGTATTCTGTTCACCGAAGCTGAAATGCTCGGGCTTGATTTGCCGATCACCCGGCAGATTGACCGATTTTATGCTGATGTACAGGCCATGGGGGGTGGTCGCTGGGATACGTCCAGTCTCTTGGAACGATTGATCGAGGAGCAGAAATGATGACCAGCACCCGGTCGCAGGCATCGGTGCAGCATTTCATTCGTCTCGAGGAAGCCGGTGACCATCGGCCCTGCGAGAAAGGGCCCTGGTTGAGGCACTCCTCCCAGCCTGTTTATGAAAACCCCTGGATCAGTTTGCGACATGAAGAGGTGACGACCCCGACGGGTACATCCGGTATTTATGGCAAGTTGCATTTCAAGCATGTTGCTGTGGGGGTGATTCCGGTTGATGCTGAAGGTTATACCTGGCTGGTAAAACAGTACCGTTACGCACTGGAACAGGACAGCTGGGAGATACCTGAAGGGGGCTGTCCGGAAGCGGAAGATGGCCTGGAACAAGAGGGTTTGCTTGAATGCGCAAAAAGGGAACTCAAGGAAGAAACCGGTCTGAGTGCCGATAAATGGACCGAGTTACTGCGCTTGCATACCAGCAATTCAGTCACTGATGAGTGGGCCGTAATATACATCGCCGAGAATCTCACTGAAGGTGAGCCGGAGCCGGACGAGTTTGAAGAGCTGGAAATTCGTCGTTTGCCGCTTCAGCAGGCCATCGATATGGCAATGTCCGGCGAAATCACCGATGCAATGAGCCTTGCCGGCCTGTTCAAACTGGCTCTTATGCAAGCTGATCGTTGAGGCGATCAGCTTTTGGAGCAGCTGCAACCTGCGGCATTGTTTCACTTGCCAATTGCCGTGATACCGGCGAACTGCACAAGCGTTGACATTCAGGCTAATCCCTCGTGGAGCCTGGCATTACCGATACCAGCAACATGAATACCACGCTCAGCGTAAAGAATGTCATAAACATAAGCACACAGGCGCTCAATGTGTGGTTTTTGGTCGGGTTTGCAGCGCTGGAATAAAGCCCGCTGTTGGCATCGTTTTCGATTTCAATGTCTTGCGTATCGAATATGGCCGGGTTCTCTGTGCTCTTGTCAGTAAAATGCCATACACCCCGGTTATCCCTCCATGCCTTGATTTCAGTCTTGTCTTGGCGGGTTTCATCGTTTGCCAATATGTCCCCGCTGTTGGAAAGCGTGTTGAAGATCCGGATATAGGCATCGACATAGGTTTGAACCTCAAGTGCACTTTGCTGCGTAAGTGTCATAAAGGGCGAGCCGTTTTTCTGTTTCAGAAACACCGGTGTCACTAGCGTAATCGCAAGTGCAAGCAGGATGGCCAGAACATATTTCATTGCTGTCAATTCTTCACCTTGTTTTGTCGAGCGAACAAGGTTAGCACTCTGCTATACTTTTTCACAAGGTATGCCGCGCTGTCCGCGAGGGCTGTGACTTTGCCGGCGGTTACTGTTTTTTTATCAAGTTTTGGAGAACCCGGATGCTGGAAGATATCGACCCACTGGAAACCCGTGAGTGGCAGGAAGCCATGGACGATGTGATTCGCCAGCACGGCAAGGAAAGAGGATTGTACCTTTTACTTGCTATCGCCAAACAAGCCTATGAGCAGGGGATCAGGCTACCAACTTCTATCACCACACCCTATGCCAATACGATTCACTTCAGTGAGGAAAAATCACTGCCGGGAGATGTGTTTATCGAGCGTCGCATTCGTTCACTGGTTCGCTGGAACGCACTGGCAATGGTGATGAAAGGCAATATGAAAAGTGAAGGTATTGGTGGACATATTGCTACTTTCTCGTCAGCGGCGACGCTCTATGATGTAGGGTATAACCATTTTTTCAAGGGTAATGACGATGGTTTGGGTGATTTGATTTATTTTCAGGGGCATAGTTCGCCGGGTATGTATGCGCGTTCCTACCTTGAAAGACGCTTCGATGAAGAGCATCTTGAGAACTTTCGCCATGAGGTGGGCGGTAAGGGGTTGTCTTCCTACCCGCACCCTCGCCTGATGCCGGATTACTGGCAGTTTCCCACAGTGTCGATGGGGCTTGGTCCGATACAGGCGATTTATCAGGCGCATGTGATGAAGTATCAGGCGATGCGTGGCCTTGTTGATCAGGGCGATCGTCATGTATGGGCATTTCTGGGAGACGGCGAATGTGACGAGCCGGAATCCCTTGGTGCGATCTCCATGGCCGGGCGGGAAAAACTCGACAACCTGATTTTTGTGATCAACTGTAATTTGCAACGACTCGATGGGCCGGTGCGGGGCAACGGTAAAATTGTTCAGGAACTGGAAGGTGTATTTCGCGGCGCCGGGTGGAATGTTATCAAGGTGCTGTGGGGCCGGCGTTGGGACCCCTTGCTGGTGAAAGATAAAACCGGTTTGCTGCAAAAGCGCATGGACGAAGTCTGTGACGGAGAATTGCAAAATTACAAAAACAATGGCGGCGCCTATACGAGAGAACATTTTTTTGGCAAGTACCCCGAGTTGCTGGAATTGGTCAAGGATATGTCGGATGACGATATCATGTACCTGAACCGTGGTGGACACGATCCCTACAAGGTGTATGCGGCCTATCACCAGGCTGTCAACCATAAAGGGCAGCCGACTGTTATTCTGGCACAAACGGTCAAGGGCTACGGTATGGGTGAAGCGGGGGAGGCATCCAACGATACCCATTCGGTCAAAAAACTCGATATTGAAAGCCTGAAAAAATTTCGCGACAACTTTGATATACCGATTGATGATGAAGCCCTGAAGGATATTCCGTTTTATCGCCCTGATAAAGACAGCCCGGAAATGATTTACATGAACCAGCGTCGCAAGCTGTTGGGGGGGCAAATTCCGGCGCGTTATCACGGCTTCGATCGTCTTCAGGTACCTGCCTTGTCAGATTTTGATGCGATAACCAAAGGTAGCGGCGAACGCAGTATCTCAACGACAATGGCTTTTGTGCGAGCGCTGTCAGTATTGGTAAAAGACAAGGAAATTGGGCAACGGGTTGTGCCGATTGTGCCGGACGAAGCGCGTACATTTGGCATGGAAGGCATGTTTCGCCAGTTGGGTATTTACTCATCGATAGGTCAGCGTTACACGCCGCATGATCGCGACCAGATTATGTATTACAAGGAGTCTGAGCAAGGGCAGATTCTGGAAGAAGGCATCAATGAGGCTGGCGCATTTTCAGCGTGGCTGGCTTGCGCCACTTCCTACAGTACCAGTCGCTATCCGATGATTCCGTTTTTCATTTTTTATTCCATGTTTGGTTTTCAGCGTATAGGCGATCTGGCGTGGGCAGCTGGCGATTGTCAGGCACGCGGTTTTCTTATCGGGGCAACATCCGGTCGAACAACCCTGAACGGTGAAGGCTTGCAACACCAGGATGGCCACAGTCATATTCTGGCCAGCACCATTCCGAACTGTGTCAGTTACGATCCTGCCTATGCCTATGAGCTGGCAGTGATTATTCAGGATGGTATGCGTCGTATGTATCAGGATGATGAAAGCTGTTTTTATTACATCACCACGATGAATGAAAATTATCCGCAACCGGCCATGCCTGCAGGTGTGGAACAGGGTATCGTCAAAGGAGCCTATAAACTCGCAACGGTATTACCCGAAGCCAATCTTAAAGTACAACTGCTGGGTTCCGGAACCATACTGAGAGAAGTTGAAGCGGCAGCCCGGATACTTGCAGATGAGTATTCAGTGGGCAGTGATATTTTTAGTGTTACCAGTTTTAATGAGTTGCGCCGTGATGGTTTGGCAGTGGATCGCTGGAACCGTCTGCATCCCGGTGAAGCTGCACGAAAAGCCTATATCAACGGCTTGCTGGAAGGTTTTTCCGGGCCGGTTGTTGCTGCGAGTGATTATATGAAACTCTATGCCGACCAGATACGCGCCTGGATTGACAGTAAGTGTTTCAGGGTTTTGGGGACTGACGGTTTTGGACGAAGTGACAGTCGTGAAAACCTGCGTCGTTTTTTTGAGGTTGATCGTTACCATGTTGTTGTGACGGCATTGCAGGCATTGGCCGAGCAGGGAGCTATTGAGCCGGATACGGTTGCAGCATCGATAAGGCGTTTTGGTATTGATGCGGATGCACCGGATCCGGTTACGCTATAGACGGGGAGTGAAGTAGATGGAAACCATAAAAGTACCCGATCTGGGCGGTGTTGATGATGTGGAAGTCATTGAAATCAGTGTGGCTGAAGGTGAAAGCATCCGTGAAGAGCAAACCCTGATTGTGCTGGAAAGTGACAAGGCAACGATGGAAGTTCCCAGCCCTGTTTCCGGTCTTGTGAAATCCTTGTTACTGAAGGTTGGCGATAAAGTGAGTATGGGTTCGCCGATACTGACAGTGCTTGACAATGAGACTTCTGTAGATCAAGCCCCTCAAGATCAAGCCGCTCAAGAAATGATGCCTTCTGAAGCAGAGGTCGTAAACACCGAAAATAAAAAAGGTTCACCGGAAAAAACTGTTGAACGCGATGTTTCACTGCCAACAACGACAGCACCACCAAAAGTTGATGAGGCAGTGGTGCCTGCAGAGCAGACAGCATCAACAATTATTGAGCCTGAAATGGAAACGGTTGTGGTTCCTGATCTCGGTGGCGTAGACAGTGCAGTTGTTATTGAGGTGCTGGTGGAGAGGGGGCAAGCGGTTGAGGTCGAGCAATCGTTGATTGTACTTGAAAGTGACAAGGCCAGCATGGAGGTTCCCTCTCCTTTTGCTGGCGTGGTAGATGTGATCAGGGTTTCATCCGGTGACAGTATCAGTCAGGGCGACCCGATACTGGTGTTGAAAAAGGCGGCTTCCGGGCGACAGGCCGAAAATACCCCTAAAAGCGGGGTTGTTCGTGAGGCAAGCGAGCAAGGGCGTGCAGTGGCAAACCATACAGTCGATCCGCTCAGGTCTGAACAGTTTATTGCGGCTCCGGGTGAGCAAAACACTGCCATGCCAGACATTCTGGATGAGGGTGATCTGGCATTTCACAGAGAGCGTCAGGCGAGAATGGTGCTTGATCAGCAGCTTCAGGCCGCCGCACAACAAAAACAGCAACAGGCAGGCAGGTTTTATGCCGGCCCTTCCGTGAGGAAACTGGCCAGACAACTGGGTGTGGACCTGGCTCAGGTCAAGGCCAGCGGGCCTCGAAGCCGGGTGCTGAAAGAGGATGTTCATGCCTATGTCAAACAGCGTTTGGCGGCGACCGCACAGCCTTCAGCCTCTGCGATTCCCGAAATGCCATTCATTGATTTTTCGCGCTTTGGCGAAGTGGAAGCAGTTGCGCTTACCCGCATCGAACAACTGACAGCCAACAACATGCATCGCAACTGGTTGAATGTGCCGCATGTAACGCAGTTTGACGAAGCAGATATGACGGCAATTGACAACTTTCGCAAGGATATGAAAACAGAAATGGAAAAACGCGGCCAAAAACTCACGCCGATCGTTTTTCTTCTCAAGGCTTGTGCCAGTGCCTTGCGCGAATTCCCGAAATTTAACAGTTCGCTCGATCAACAATGCCGGCATCTGGTTTACAAGAAGTATATTCATATCGGTGTCGCCGTTGATACGCCGGCAGGTCTTATGGTGCCTGTGATTCGTGATGTAGATGAAAAGGGTCTGTGGGAGCTTTCTTCAGAACTCAGGGATCTTTCCCTGCGTGCACGGGAGGGAAAGTTGAAGCCGGCCGAGATGCAGGGTGGCTGTTTTACAATATCAAGTTTGGGCGCTATTGGTGGGCAGGGTTTTACACCCATAGTGAATGCGCCAGAAGTTGCCATTCTGGGTGTCTCAAGAGCACAGATAAAACCGGTTTGGAACGGTAAAGAGTTTGTAGCTCAAAACAGCTTGCCCTTAAGTCTTTCTTACGATCACAGGGTGATTAACGGTGGCGATGCCGGTCGCTTTTTCACTTTTTTGCTAGAGGAAATTGCCGACCTCAGAAGGATGTTGTTGTAAGCGGAACAAAAATTCAAAAAGGAAAAATAAGCATGAGTTTTTATGAAAACACCGTGTTGCCTTTTGTCATTGATTTGGCGTGTTCTACTGATCCGATTATGGCATTGCGTTCAGAGGTTGTACCCAAAGCCTCTGGCAAGGTGCTGGAAGTGGGCATGGGCTCCGGTATCAATCTTGCTCTGTATGATACAAAAAGGGTGGAAATGGTTTGGGGGCTGGAACCTTCCCGTGGCATGAGAAAAAAAGCGGCCAAAAATCTGGCGGTTTCTCCGGTAAAAGTTGAGTGGCTTGATTTGCCCGGAGAGAAGATTCCTCTGGAAAATGAATCGGTGGATACGGTCTTGCTAACTTACACATTGTGTACCATTCCCGACTGGAAGCTGGCCTTGCAGCAAATGCACCGTGTTTTGAAACCGGGCGGCAAACTGCTGTTTTGCGAACATGGTCGTTCACCTGATGCCGATGTGTTGAAGTGGCAGGATAAACTGACCCCGATGTGGA
>JAGRJA010000288.1 GCA_020443005.1 Pseudomonadales bacterium | reverse complement strand
GTTCCGAGCATGCCATGGCAATTTTTTTACCGGTTGCGACAGAACCGGTAAATGAGATCTTGTTGATATCTGCAGCTGTCAGATGAGCACCCGTTTCCCCATCTCCCATCAGCACCTGACAAACACCATCAGGGATACCTGCTTCACGGCAAAACTCCTCAAAAATCTTTGCAGAATAAGGTGTTACCTCTGAGCCTTTAACAATTACCGAGTTGCCGGCCAACATAGCCTGAACGGCCGGATTGGCAGTTAGAACAAAGGGGCCATTCCAGGGGGTTATGATGCCAACAACACCAAGAGGCTTATAGACCACTTGCAGCTTTTTCATGAACTTGAGAGGCCCGGGCACTTTGACTTTTTCGTCCTTAAGTACCTTTACGGCCTGTTTGCACCAATAGGCAATAAAATCACACACGGCGTAAACTTCAAACACCATGGCATCCTGCAGGGGCTTGCCGGTTTCGCGAACCACGGTCTCTATAATGCGATCCTGGTTTGCGATGATCACATCCTTGAGACGATTCATATAGGCAACCCTTGCCTCAAGGCTCAACGCACCCCAAGCGGGCTGGGCAGCCCTTGCTTTTGCCACCGCCTGATCCACATCGGCCTTGGTCTGACATTCAAGTTCACCAATGGGCTCCAGAGTGGCGGGGCTTTTCAGAATGATTTTTCTACGACCACCAGAGATATCCGGTGCAACTTCAAAAATAGCCATTGGGCATTCCTCTCATCAATCGAAATTATTGCCCGTATCATACAGATTTGTGAGGGCGAATTGAAAGACAAGCAGGAATAAATTGAGACTATAGCCGATACGGCAGAATACTGCGAAACAGTATAAACACCAAATAAACACCAATAAGCGGAAAACTCTTGTGGCAACACAAAAGTTGAAACAGACCAGAAAAAGAAAGAAAAAAACGGGTGATGATGTAATGGCGGACCGGACGGGACTCGAACCCGCGACCTCCGGCGTGACAGGCCGGCATTCTAACCAGCTGAACTACCGGTCCGCATATTACAAAAACCTGCAAGAGATTTGGTGGGTGGTACAGGGATCGAACCTGTGACCCTCGCCTTGTAAGGGCGATGCTCTCCCAGCTGAGCTAACCACCCATGCAGGAGAGGCGCATTTTACAGAATTGCTGTTCCTTGTCAAACACATTAGCACTGATTTTTTCAGCGATCTCCGCGGCTGGATATGAAGACGATTAGGGGTACAATCAAGCGTTCAATAGAGACAGGATGAACCTGCTAAAATGCGCCAAGCTTTTCCAAAGCCCTGCTGGTCAAAATACCCGGATATCGCCCTGCTTTATCTGCTTCTGACGCCAACATTTCTTTATGCCGAACCGCTGGTTTCAGAAAATGAATCCGATCAGTTTTGGGGTGGCTTTTTCTTTTTACTGATTTTTTTCTGCTTTGGTATTGCATTCCCTCTCTGGCGCTTGTTTCGCAAAGAACAACAGATTCACAATGACCTTGATGCGGCCTACCGCTCGCTTGAAACAAGAGTGAATGAACGCACCCAGAAACTTCGGGAAATCAATAATGAACTGTATGCAGAAATCAACAAACACAAGGAAACCGAAGTAAAATTAAGACAAAACAGGGCTTACCTTCAAAGCATCATCAATTCCATGCCATCCATCATTATCGGCATAACAACCGACAACAGGATCACTCATTTCAATCGCAAGGCGGAAGAAATGAGCGGCATGAGCGAGCAGGCAATGCTGGGCCAATCATTATGGGAAGCAATACCGGAATTCATGATTCCCCCCGGTATTATCAAAGACGCGATCGCTCAAAAAAAAGCTGTTCACCATGAAAACCACAAATATACCCTGAACGATGAGACCCGCTTCAGTGACATTACGATCTACCCGTTGATATCGGAAAACCTTACCGAACTGATTATTCGGATTGATGATGTAACACTGCAGCATCTGATGGAAAATCGCGCCGTGCAAAATGAGAAAATGCTTTCGCTCGGAGAAATGGCAGCCGGGATGGCCCATGAAATCAACAATCCCCTAGGGGCGATCATACAAAATGTACAAAATATCAAGAGACGCTTTTCCCCGGAACTGTCAAAAAACAAAAGTTGCGCAAAGAAGTTAGGCGTCGATCTTGAACAGATCAATCGCTACCTGGAAGAAAGAGGAATCATCGACTTCCTCAATAACATCAGAGATGCCGGTGATCGATCTGCAAAAATCGTATCGAACATGCTGGAGTTTTCCTACAGCGGACAAAACCATGTGCTTATCGACATCAATGAAATCGTGAAACACTGCATAGAATTGTCCGAAAGCGGCGTAAGAAAAACCGACAAAAAAATCATTATCGAAACGCTTTTCACCGATACGGCTCCTCTGGTAAGAGGCTCCCCGGGCGAAATACAGCAAGTTATTTTCAACCTGATCAAAAATGCCACCCAATCATTTGCATCGAAAGTTTTCAATGAGCATGAAGTTCCGCGAATCACCCTGAAAACAACAATCATCAATGATCAATGCTCCATCGAAATCATCGATAATGGTTGTGGCATTCCTCCAAATATTCTCAACCAAATATTTACACCCTTTTTCACCACCAAAGAAATTGGACAAGGCACTGGTCTTGGATTGTCCATTTGCTATTTCATCATTACGGAACACCACAAGGGTCACATTGAGGTGTCTTCAAAAGAAGGTTGCGGCACTCATTTCACAATCACCCTGCCACTGGACACCGAGACCCAAGCAAAATCACATGGCTAGGAAAAAAGTGGTTTACCTGCTCTCGAGATAGCATTAGGATGACCGGATTTAGGTGCTGTTTTTCATGGAAATCTTCAAGGAATTCACTTTTGAGGCTGCTCACCTTCTGCCGAATGTTGGGCCAGAGCACAAATGCGGAAGACTGCACGGGCATTCATTTCAGGTTGGCATATATATTTCAGGTGAGGTTGATCCAGCACGGGGCTGGGTTATGGACTTCGCTGACATCAAAAAAATATTCCGGCCAATTTATGAAAAACTGGATCATTATTATCTGAATGACATTCCCGGGCTGGAAAATCCGACCAGCGAAAACATTGCAATATGGATATGGGAAAGGTTGAAGCCCTCATTGCCATTACTGAGTAAAGTTGTAATTCGTGAAACATGTAACAGTGGTTGTGTATACACAGGCCCCCAAACACTTTAATCTAAACATATCAATTGGGAGTTGGCCCGATAAGCCCGGAGTATTTCTCACCGGTGCAATTTTCAGCAATAACTACCGTTAAAACCAGGACAGGAGAACCCAGCGTGAACACCCCTAAATCTGTCAGTATTGCTCTGATCTGTCTCTTCATGACCTTGAGTGCCTGCACAACCCAGAAAGTACAGGAAGAAATTGAGACCGTACCGTCTGCCATACCCTTTGCCATCAATCGGGCACTGGAATTCTATACTATCGTGGATTTTTGTAGTGGTTTTGGCCCGGAATACGAGCAGAAAGCCAACAATGCCCTTAAGGCCTGGAACGCCAGAAACTGGATACAGGTTTTCGCAGCGGATGCCAATT
>JAGRJA010000022.1 GCA_020443005.1 Pseudomonadales bacterium | reverse complement strand
TCCCTACTGGGTGAAAAAGTGGTATCACCGTTACCGGCACTGGTACACAGAATATTTCATCCGTCCCCAGTTTGCTTCTCTTGGCAAGCATCATGCGTTTATCGCCCCCTGGCATACCATTGTATCTGGTGAAAATATTCACATGGGTGAAATGCCTACGGTTGTTGCCGACCCTGATAATAAAGTGCGTATCGGTGTGTGGGGCAGGGAGCAGGGTAAAGGAACTATCGTGATTGGTGATACGGTGATGATCAGCCCCGGTACGCGGATTTCTGCCTGTGACGAAATTCGTATCGGTCACGGCGTGATGATGGCCAATAGTGTCTATATCACCGATTCTGACTGGCATACGATTTACGATCGCATGAATCGCAGCCCGGATTATCGCCCGGTCGTTATTGCTGATAATGTCTGGCTTGGCGACCGCAGCACTGTGTTGAAAGGTGTCACCATTGGTGAGAATTCGGTTGTTGCTGCCTGTGCTGTTGTCACCAGGGATGTGCCGCCCAATGTGGTTGTGGCTGGAAACCCGGCCAAAGTTGTCAAACAACTTGACCCCAATGCCGAATTTAAAACCCGCACACAGTATTTTGCAGACCCTGTTGCCGTAGAAGAAAAATATGACAAGGTCGACTATATGGTTTTACACAAAAACGGTTTTTGGCGCTGGGTCAAATCCCTTGTATGGCCTGGTGGCGTGTAGGCACTATTTCCTCGCGTAATCGGGTTTATTTTTTTTTGACGAAAACCATGAGATTATAGCGGGCTGTTTTCAGCGTGTAGCCGAATATGACAGCTGAAGTTCAGCCCTGTCTTTTGCCAGCAAAAAAGTGAGTAGCTTATGTCACAAATCATCGCAGATTACGAAGAAGAGAATGTAAAACTGGCGCGTGAGTTGCGTTCAATGGATGTTGCCAAAGCTGCTTTGAAGGTGGCGCATCTGGCTCCCGACAGGGCAGTTGATATTCTCTCTCGCCTCAACAGTGCTGCTGCACTCGATATTCTCTGGCATATGACCGATGTGCAGCGCGAGTTGTTGCAGGAGATCGCACCCCGGAATCTTGCTGAACAATGGCTGCTTGATCGCGATTATGCGACAGATGTTGTGGGTTCGTTGATGGAAGTGCCTGTCGCCGTTTTTCGCCCCGATATGAATGTTGGTGAGGCCGTTGATGTTCTTCGTGATCTGGTGCAAAAGCACATTGTCAATTACGGGTTTCTAACGGATGAAAATGGCAAGTTGCTGGGTGTATTTGCTTTCAGGGAGTTGCTGTTTGCAGACAAGTTGCAGAAACTTGAAGAAATCTCTGTGCTCAAGCCCTTTTTTCTGCAGGATACCACCAAACTTGAGGATGCCATGGAAGATGTGGTGACCCGGCATTTTCCGGCTTACCCGGTGTGTAATGATGAGGGCAAGCTGGTCGGCATCGTTCGCGGTCATGTACTGTTTGAGGCACAAGCCTTTGAGATCAGTGCCCAAGCTGGTCGCATGCAGGGTGTTGACAAGGAGGAGCGCCTTACCACCCCCCTGAAACGAAGCCTGAAGTTGCGTCACCCCTGGTTGCAGTTAAACCTGTTAACCGCTTTCATTGCGGCTGCGGTTGTGGGTGTGTTCCAGAATACGCTTGACCAGATTATTGTACTTGCCGCTTTTTTGCCGGTGCTGGCCGGTCAGTCGGGCAATACAGGCTGTCAGGCGCTGGCGGTGACGCTGCGTGGCATGACGCTTGGTGAACTGAAAACCTTTCCGGTGTTTTCGCTGGTTTCCAAGGAGGCCTTGCTTGGTTTGTCAAATGGTGCGGTCGTCGGTTTGATTGCCGGTGCAGGCATGTTCTTTTACGCGAATGGGCAACCCGAGCCACAAGCGTCCTTTATGCTGGCGGTGATTGTCTGGGTGGCAATGACGGTTGCCTGCATGATTTCCGGGGTTTGCGGGGCGCTGATCCCGCTGATTCTCAAGCGAGTGGGTGCTGATCCCGCTACGGCTTCAAGTATTTTTCTTACCACCATGACGGATGTTGTCAGCATGGGGGTGTTTCTGGGCCTGGCTAGCGTACTGGTTTTATAAAGCGTGAAACTCGTAAAAATTTTGCTGGGTCTGGCGCTTGTATCGACGCTTTTATTGGTGGCATTTTATTTTCTGTTACAAAAACAGACGGATGCAATTCTTCCAGACCTGATGAAGGCTTCATCCGAGGTGATGCTGAAAAGCTGCGATGAGGATGTTATTTGCCTTGCTGCGATGAAAGCCTATTTTGCTGAATGTCGGGAGCAGTTCTTGATGAGAGAAGCCACGGTGTTTTCTTTTGAGCAGGACTATAAAAACTACCTGCAAAATACCTATCATTGTGTGGAGTCAAAAGCAGGGATAAAGCTGGCCGACTTCTCTGTATTTCTTCAAAAGCAAAAACCAGACGAATAAGGCTCAACATTCCCGGCAGTTTATTCCGGGCGGCCGGGTTCAAACAATGCTTCAGTCTTGATGAAATTTCCCAAACCTTCAATAAACCGGTCGACGCCTTCATTGTTGAAATGACAGGCATCTCCAAACCACTCAATGTGGGGGCTGAGTATCTGATCGGCGTCCCAGAGTGCAAGATGTTTTTTAGTCGCCAGTGTTTTCAGGGCAGTATTGTGTCGCTTCAAGCCTTCCCTGACATAATCGGGCGGCCCCCAGTTGAAGATATCGCGTCTGTCGTAGTCTTCGGGGTTGATATAGCCCACGGTGTTTTCAAGAAATTTTTTTCGGGAATAATTTTCGGGAATGTTCGAAGCAAAAGTGATCAGCACGATACGGGAGCCCGACGCTTCTGCAATGCTGCTGATTTCTTCCAGGTTTTCTTCAAGGCTTTTTACCGAACAAAAAGCACAGCGATTGACATTCGCCTTGTCAGGAAAGATGTATTGTGGAACAGGCAAGGGTTTGATCATTCGCCAAGTGTTGAAAATACTGCGTGCAATAGTGCTATGGTCCAACACGGCAGAGCGTTCGTACCAGCTGTTCAGGTGTGAGTAATCTGGACGATAGCCAGACTTGTCAATGTGGTTCGCCCACAAGTCGTTAATGCCGTGATAGATAAATACATAGTCAAACTGATACTTCTGTAGCAGGCGCATTTTGAGCAGGCTGCTGCGTGTGGTGTGGCTGCGTAAACCGGCATTGACCAGCTCCAGTTTTTTGCCGGGCAATAGTGCCTGAAGTTGCGGTTTCAACCTTTCACCCAGATGACGATTGAACATCACTGAGCCACCCAGTATCAGGATACGGACAGTCCCCGGCTGTTTTTCAATTTCGATGACATCCCCGGTAAAGCCCATCGTGTTGATAAGTTGACCATCGATTTCAGAACCCGGTTTGCCGGCAAAACCCATCAGTAAAGTTTCACGGTTCAGGCCGGAAAGGGCGGGCAGCAGAATGAATTCACCAATAAGAAGAACAGCTGTCACAATGACAACGATGAAAAGGCTATAGGTTGATTTCGGTGTCATCAGGTTTATGGTGTTTATAAAAGATCAACGATACTTTTGGCAGCGAGATAGGGCGTCATGCTGCCTTCCGTAACCTTGCTGGTGTACTCGTCAAGTTTTCGGCTGATTTCAGGGTTTTGCTTCATCCTCAGTTCCACCAGTTCGAGCATCAGTTTTTTCATCCACTGGGCATTTTGCCGGGCCCGTTTATCGTGAAAATAATTATGCTCAATCGCCTGATTTGTATAGTCTGTAATCATCTCCCAAACACTGTTAATACCCTGGTTTTCAAGCGCAGAGCATTTGAGAACTTGCGGTGACCAGAACGAAGAAGGCTTGAGTAAATGAAAAGCATTTTGATAATGCTGTTGTGTTTGCTGGGCGAGGTTAAGACTTTCGCCATCCGATTTGTTGATAACCAGTGCATCAGCCAGTTCGAGAATGCCTTTTTTAATACCTTGCAATTCATCGCCAGCGTTGGGCAACATCAGGACGAGAAAGAAATCGACCATGCTGGCCACTTCGTATTCCGATTGCCCGACACCAACGGTTTCGACCAGAATCACATCATAGCCTGCAGCTTCGCAGAGAATCATGCTCTCGCGGGTTTTGTGAGCAACACCACCCAGAGAGCCCTCTGAAGGAGAAGGGCGTATAAAGGCGTTCTCAAGGCGGGACAGATATTCCATCCGGGTTTTGTCGCCGAGTATGCTTCCCCCTGCAATCGGTGAGCTGGGGTCTACAGCGAGCACAGCAACCTTTTTTCCGATAGAAACCAGATGTTGCCCGAAAGCTTCGATGAATGTCGATTTGCCAACACCGGGGATGCCAGTGATACCGATACGAATGGATTTGCCGGAATACGGGATAACGGCTTCGAGCAAGGCCTGGGCTTGTTGTCTGTGCTCGTCTTTTTTACTTTCGACCAGAGTGATGGCCTTGGCGAGAATTCGGCGATTGCCAGTTAACAAGGCATCAGCTGTAATGAGGCTCATAAGTTCACAAGTATGTTGAGGGTTAAAGTCAATTGCGGCAGTTCATCATACAGTAAAATAAAAAGCCCCACGAAGGTGAGGCTTTTGTACAGAAATAATGTTTGTTACCTCTGTTTCCTGTTAACAGCGTCAAGCACTTCTCTCGCCGCAACAGGTATTTTTGTGCCGGGACCAAACACACAACTGACACCGGCCTGATAAAGAAAGTCATAGTCCTGCTTTGGAATAACACCACCGGCGACAACGATAATATCGTCAGCTCCCTGTTTCTTCAGTTCCTCTATCAGCTGGGGCACCAGCGTCTTGTGACCGGCAGCCTGGGATGAAGCACCAACAATATGAACATCGTTTTCAATGGCCTGTTTGGCAACTTCTTCAGGTGTCGAAAACATGGGTGAAAGGTCAATGTCGAAACCAAGGTCGGCAAAGGCTGTGGCGATCACTTTGGCACCACGGTCGTGACCATCCTGTCCCATTTTACAAACCAGCATACGGGGGCGACGACCATGTTTTTCTTCAAATGCCTTGATGTCGCTGACCATGCTTTGCCAGTCTTCGTCATTTTGGTAAGAGCTGCCGTACACGCCCGAGATTGTCCTTGCCTGCGCATTGTAACGCCCCCATTCTTTTTCGAGGGCATCGGAAATTTCACCAACAGTAGCACGAACACGCGTGGCTTT
>JAGRJA010000287.1 GCA_020443005.1 Pseudomonadales bacterium | reverse complement strand
TGCCAGAAAGCTGGCTGAAAAAGGGGCTTCGGTCATTTTGCTGGAGAAGGGTGTGTGTGCCGCTGAGTCGTCATGGGCAGGCGGCGGCATTCTTTCTCCGCTTTATCCGTGGAAATACCCTGAACCGGTGCAACAACTTTCTGCGACATCGCGCCTGATGTACCCCTTGCTTTGTGAAGCGTTATTGCAAGAAACCGGTATTGACCCTGAATACCGAAAAACAGGTCTTGTGCTGACGGGTGGGCAGCTTTCAGAAGCCCGATCATGGTGTGAAACACATGCCGAGCAGTATGTTTCCGGGTTTTATGGTTCGATGCTGGACGGTTTGCCCGCTGCAGGCTTGTATGAAACACAGCAAGGGAAGCCCTGTTTGTTTATGCCGGAAGTCGCCCAGGTCAGAAACCCTCGCCTGACCCGGGCTTTGCTGGCTAGTCTGGCTGCCAACGGGCGGGTTGTTGTGCATCAGCATTCCCCGGTGCGTTCTTACAGGGAAGCAGCGAATCATGTCAGTATTGTGACAGACAGGGGTGAGCGCTATTGTGCCGGGAAGGTGGTGTTCTGCGCGGGTGCGTGGACAGGTTTATTGCTGAAAGCGGCATTGCCGGTAAGGGTAGAGCCGGTAAAGGGACAAATGTTGCTGTACCGGCTTCCGGTCGGGCGTTTTGAGCATATGTTACTGCATAATGGCCGTTATGTTATTCCCCGTAAAGATGGTCTGGTGCTGGTTGGCAGTACAGTAGAGCATGCAGGTTTTGACAAGCGTGTGACTGAGATTGCCCTCAGGGAGCTTCAGGCATTTGCACAGTGTGTATCGGGCTTGTTCACCCCGGCTGCGTTGATAAAACAGTGGGCTGGCCTGAGGCCTGGTACCGATGATGGCATACCCTTTATCGGGGCCTTGCCTGACAGCCGGAGAGTATTTGCTTGTGCCGGGCATTATCGAAATGGCGTGGTGACGGCCCCGGCTTCTGTTGAAAAGTTGATTTCAATACTGTTGCCGGATGGTCATTGCGCTTAATCTTCAATACCCAGCTTTTTCAGCCGGTAGCGGAGTTGTCTGAAACTCATGCCGAGTCTTTTTGCGGTGGCGGTTTTGTTCCATCGACATTCCTGCAGCGCCTGTTCGAGAATGTTTTTTTCGATGCTTTCCAGGTAGCTTTCAAGCGAATCAAAGCCAGACAATAATGCATCGTCAGTTGGAGCTGGTCGGTGATTGCTCAGGTCAGCCGATGAAGCTTGTGCGTTTTCTATCTGATGATTGTCAAGGCGGGATGATGAAACCGAGTCGGGCGATACCGCCCCTGGTTTTTCTGTTGAAGGCAGGCTGGCCATGCCTGCCGTTTTTTTCAGGTTAAGGTCATGCGCTTCTATCAGGTTGTTTTCACACAGGGTATAGGCGCGTTCCAGAATGTTTTCAAGCTCCCTGACATTGCCGGGGAAGTTGTAGGACAAAAGCGCTTCAACAGCATCATCGGAGAGTGTGGCAGTTGCATTGCCCGATTCCTCGGCAAAGTTTTTCAGAAACAGCTCGGCCAGTAAAAGAATGTCGTCTTTGCGCTCCCTTAATGGCGGTACATCCAGCTGGATGACATTGATGCGAAAGAAAAGATCCTGTCGGAAACGATGCGCTTCCACTTCGGTTTCCAGGTTCTTGTGAGACGCCGAAAGGATTCGGACATCAACTTTCTGCTCCTGTTCGCTGCCCACCGGTCGAACCATTTTTTCCTGTATCACCCGAAGCAGTTTTACCTGCATTTCAATGGGAAGATCGGCAACTTCATCGAGAAACAATGTGCCGCCGTCAGCGGCCTGAAAAAGACCTTCCTTGTCGGCGATTGCCCCGGTAAAGCTGCCTTTTTTATGGCCAAAGAACTCGCTTTCCATTAACTCGCCGGGAATGGCGCCGCAGTTCACGGCGATAAATGGTGCCTTGGCCCGGGCGCCTTGCTGGTGCATGGCGCGTGCAGCAAGTTCCTTGCCGCTACCGGATTCACCATGAATGAAAATGGGTGCCTGGCTTCTGGAAAGTTTGGAAATCTGGTTGCGCAGATTCTGCATGCTCTTGCTTTTGCCGATCAGACCGGTTTCGCTGTTATCGTCAGCTGTTTTTGTTTGCAGGTTGAGCGCGGTCAGTACAATGCCACGCAGGTTTTCCAGATCGATCGGTTTTGAAATGAAGTCGAACGCACCGGCCTTCAAGGCCGTGATGGCGATATCCATGCTGCCAAAGGCGGTGATAACAGCAACCGGCAGTTCCGGGTGTTTGAGCTGTATGTGTTCGACCAGGGAAATACCGTTTCCGTCAGGCAACTTCATGTCTGTCAGACAAAGGTCGAAGTGTTGTGAATCCAGCAGTGCTTTTGCAGAGGCAATATCCTCGGCACTGCGCGTGGAAAGTTTCATTCTGCCGAGCGTGATTTCCAGCAGTTCCCTGATGTCCGGTTCGTCGTCGATAATAAGTACGGTTTTTTCTGGCATATCCTTGTCTTTCTAAAAGGTTTTTTCCGAATGGGCGAAACTGATTTGAAAACAGCTTCTTCGATCGTGAGAAGAGTAACCCTGATAGTCAAGCCTCGCCTGGTTGGCTTCACAGATTTCACGCGAGAGATAGAGGCCAAGCCCGGTGCCTCGCGAATCGGTGGTGAAAAAGGGTTCAAAAATTTTTGACTGGTTTTCAGCGCTGATGCCGGGGCCGTCGTCGATGATATCGAGGCAGGGCATATCTAAAGACCGGTCGATATAGGCTCTCAGGGTCAAGGTGGCCTTGCCGGTGGCTTTTTTGCTGTAACGCAGCCCGTTGTCGGCAAGATTTGTGAGCACCTGCTCAAGCTGGCTGGGGTCGAAGGTAATGGTAATGTCTTCGCGTGCAAACTGAAGGTTTATATCAATTTCGCTGTCGCTGCTGTGGGTTTCACGATAGCTTTCCGAAAAGCGTTGCAGCCAGCCTTTCAGTGAGATTTTTTCGGGTTTGGGGTTTGCTCTGCGCGAAAGCTGCAGAACATTTTTAATGATCTGGTTAACCCTTTTCGAGTGGTTCTGGATGATTTCTGTCAGTCGTACATCGTGGCTGCTGATAGCCTCGGATTCGGCAAGCAGTTGCGCGGCATGGCTGATAGCGCCCAGCGGGTTGCGAACTTCGTGAGCGATACTGGCGGTGAGGTGACCGAGCGAGGCCAGTTTCATTTGCTGGGCCTGCTGCGCGATCTGGCGCGTATCTTCAACAAAAATGAGCACATCGGGGTCGTCGGTTTTTTCAAGCTGGGTAAAACTCAGTTGTACTTCAGGGCCATGTTCTCTCAGGCGAATTGGGCTCAGGCGGCTGTGCGGAGAGGCTTTCCATTCCAGAAATCGCTGTTGTAAGGCTGGTACATCGACAAGATTGATTTTGTTTTTGCCATCCAGATTGTAATAGGCTGGCAAGTCAAGAAGTCGGCCGGCAGAGTCGTTGATAAGGCGAATTTGCCCTTGTGGTGACAGAACGATAATACCGGTCAGCATTCGCTGAACGATAAGCTGGTTCAGCTCTTGTAATTGCTGGGCAAGCAGGGCTTGCATATCGGCCTGTTCGGCAGCAATTCTCATCTTGCGCGCAAAATACTGGAAAACCAGTGAAGCGCTGAAGATCAGAATACCCAGCAGGCCACTGGGCATTAACAAGTCCAGTTTTGCGTTGTGAAACAGAATATCGACGACACTTTCCGCAATCACGGCAATCGTGGCGATGGCGGCAAGGAAGGTGCATATTTGCCCTTGCATGATCAGGGCGCTGGCAGTAATCGTAATAAAAATCAGCAAGCCGATTCCACTACTGATTCCACCACTGCTATCCATGAGCAGAGTGAGCGCAACAATATCGATAAGGCAAATGATGAAAAGCTGTTTGTCGTCGGGGTTAAACTGGTTGTTCAGCAAGCGGATCAGGGTAATCAGGTTCAGGACGAAGTAGATGCTGATAGTAAAGCCGTACAATTTGGGATTGCTATCGCCAAGAATGGTCGGCGCGATATTGCCTGAATACAGTGCCAACAGAATCGATGTGAGTAATAAACGGTAATACGAATACACCTTCATCAGTGTGTAGGTGCTGTAGGTTGTATAAACCGGTGTTGATTGCATCGTTTTTCGCCTGAAATCCGGGTTTTCAGTGTGTATGACCGGGGCTTGCCCGCGACACCGAATGAACGCTTATTCTACCTGTTCATTCTGCCGATGAACACTTTGCCTGAACACGGTGTTTGACGCACAATAGCGCCTTCCATTGAAACGGGTGTTCCGGAGTTTTGACATGAAGCTGGTATTGGCACAAATCAATTCATTGGTCGGAGATATTCCGGGCAATACCCGCAAGGTAATAGCGATGACCGCGCAAGCCGTGAAGGATTTTCAGGCCCGGATTGTTGTATTTCCTGAGTTGGCGCTTACCGGCTATCCCCCGGAAGATCTTTTGTTAAGGCCGAGCCTGCATCCGAGAATTGAGCAGGCGCTTGCTGAGCTGTGCAAGGCCAGCGGAGAAACCTATATTGTTGTCGGTTATCCCCGGGTCAGCACCGGCAGTGTGTTCAATGCGGTGGGCGTTTTTCATCGGGGGAACCGGGTAGCGGAATACCACAAACAGAAGTTGCCGAACTATCGCGTGTTTGATGAGAAACGGTATTTCGAAGCGGGCAACGAAGCCGTGAGTTTTGAAGTGGATGGTTGCGTTTTTGCCCTGAGTATTTGCGAAGATGTCTGGTTTTCTGAGCCAGTGGCTCAGGCGAGGCAATCGGGTGCCGATATTTTGTTGAATATCAGTGCATCACCTTTTCACCGGGGTAAACAGCAACAACGGGAAAGTGTGCTGGCCGAAAGGGTCGGTGAATCTGCCTTGCCGGTTTTGTATGTCAATGCTGTGGGTGGGCAGGACGAGTTGGTGTTTGATGGCGGCTCTGTGGCTGTTGATGGGCAGGGCGAGGTTGTTTATCGGGCACCGGCCTTCAGGGAAGGGCTCTTCCCTGTCGAGGTTTCCCCAAAGCCTGAAGGTCAGGGTTTTGTTTTAACCGCTTTGCAAGCGTCTTCTCCTGTCATGACTGGTGAAAAGGCCGTTTATGAGGCGCTGGTGCTTGGGCTTCGGGAATATGTTGACAAGAACGGCTTTCCCGGCGTGGTGCTGGGTTTGTCTGGTGGTATCGATTCCGCACTGACACTGGCGATTGCGGTGGATGCCATTGGTGCAGCAAGGGTTGAGGCTATTATGATGCCTTTTCGCTATACATCGTCAATGAGCGAGGAAGATGCCCGCAAGCAGGCAGAAACCCTTGGTGTCAGTTTTCATCGTCTCTCCATTGAGCCGATTTACGATGTGTTTATGGAAACGCTGGCACCCGTTTTTGGTGATCGTGCCGCCGATAAGACCGAAGAAAATATTCAGGCAAGA
>JAGRJA010000286.1 GCA_020443005.1 Pseudomonadales bacterium | reverse complement strand
TTCCGCGAATCACAATTGTGACTTCATCAAAATCAGGGCATTGGGCGGGCTCTTCCCAACCAGGTTGTGCAATCATGTGTGCAACACTTAAGCGGGAGGTATTGCTATTGGCGTGCCCAATAAATTCTTCGATAACTTTTCCTCCGGGTATTGGTACAACAAATGGTTTTCCAATATGCTTGGGCATGAAAGCTCCTTTTTTCAACAATTGATTAATGCTGTCAGGCTATTCCCAAAATGCCGATATTCCGGCGATTCCCTGTCCACCATACTGTTTGACTGCTTCGGCATGCTCCAGCGACATGCCGCCGAGCGCATAAACCGGAAATTGACACTTATCGACCATGGAAGCAAATTTCCTCATACCCAAAGCAGTCATCGTTGGATGGCTCACCGTCGTCAAAACCGGTGAAAGAAAGGCGTAGTCGCAATTGATGGATGCCGCTATTTCCAGCTCCTCTTCAGTATGACAGGAAGCACCCAGCCAAATTCCGGTGGTCATCGCGCGCAAATCCTGAACCTGCCCAGCCGATATCGACGACAGTTCAGCTGATGAAAGATGAAGCCCTTTAAATGCCTCGTGGCCAAAAGGCAAGCGGTTCACCACCTGTAATGGTCTGCTGACAATAACACCCATCTGCCATTCGACAGCCATACCTAGCAACTGATCGAGAACCTGAATGTATTCATCAGCTGAAAGCCAGGGAGCTCGAAAGACCAGCGTATCGAGACCTTTATCCCGAATGTTCAAAAGCCCGCTGCGCAGCGATTGCAGGCTGTCAAAATGACCAGAAATTGCCATCGCTGTTGGCAAGGCAAGGGCTGAAATGATCGGTTTGTCGGCAGCCGGCATTTTGAAATTGCCCAGATTTACCGTTTCAGCCCAAACCAATGCCTGGCCTTCAGCACTTTCAGGCTCGCCAAAAAAATCGGTAATGCGCCAAACATCCAGCAGCACCTGTTTATCGGGGTAGTCATGGGAAATTCTGATCAGCGGATCAGCAGAAGCAACAACAATCGAAAGTTCTTCCCTGAGTTCTCTGCAAAGCGCGTCAAAAACAGCCTCACCTGCCTCGACTTTACCACCGGGAAATTCCCATAAACCACCAAGGTGTACATTGTCCGGTCGACGGGAAAGCAGTATGTGTTTGTCTCTTTCAATAACACCGACCGCCACATGGATACGCTTCACCGGCGTTTCTGCTCAAGTACGGTATTCAGCGTTAATCGTGACATAATCATGGGAGAAATCAGAAGTCCAGACAGTCTCTTCAAAGCCACCTCGCCCCAACTCGATGACAATCCTGATTTCCTCTTCAGTCATGATTGCTTTGGCTGCAGCCTCCTGATAAGCGTCTGCTCTTCCCCCCGACTCGGCAATCAACAAATCACCCAGATAAACATTCACGCCTTTCACATCAAGGTTTTCAATACCTGCCCGGCCTACAGCTGCAAGAATTCTTCCCCAATTTGGATCCGAGGCAAAAAGGGCAGTTTTTACCAGCGGCGATTCTGCAACAGCGTAGGCTGCGAGCAGACACTCCTGACTGCTGGCCCCACCACGAACAGTCACTGTGACAAATTTGGTCGCTCCTTCGGCATCCCTGATAATCAGTTGGGCCAAGATCACAAACACTTTCGTAATTGCGTCCCTTAACGCAATGAAACGGGGGTCGTCGCTGTGTTCAATAACGCTTTGTCTACAAGCTGCTGTAGCAAACAGCACACAGGCATCATTGGTTGATGTATCACCATCAACGGTTATTCGATTAAATGAACAATTAACCGCATATTGCAGAATCGCGTTAAGGCATGCCGGCGAAACACTGGCATTGGTAGCCACGAAAGCCAGCATGGTAGCCATATTGGGCTTTATCATGCCGGCGCCCTTGGAAATACCGGTAACAACAATCTCCTCACCATCAATTTCAAGACGCACAGAGTGCCCTTTTGGACGCGTGTCTGTGGTCATAATTCCTCTGGCAGCCTGCAACCAGCTGGCAGTGTGTTCCTCCGACAACAGATCCGGCATGGCCGAGATGATTTTATCTACAGGCAAGTGCTCTCCAATCACGCCGGTTGAAAAGGGCAACACATTTTCACTGTTAACGGAAGTCAGGCTGGCAAGATGCTCGCAACAGCTGACAGCATTTTGCATACCCTTTGGGCCGGTTCCCGCATTTGCATTTCCTGTATTAATCAAAAGATAACGGGGTGAGGATTCTGAAAGGTTTGAACGCGCCAATTGAACGGGAGCAGCGCAAAATGCATTACTGGTAAAAACCGCTGCTGTTGTTGTGCTCTCATTCAAGTGAAACAGAACAAGATCATCCCGCCCCGGTTTTTTGATTCCAGCCCGGGCACAGGAAATGCTAACCCCATCAACAGGTTGAAGGTGAACAAGGGTATCAGGGCCAACTGCCATATTTTTCTACCTCAAGCCAATCTGCCATGGCATTGTTTGAATTTTTTGCCAGAACCACAGGGACAAGGCTCGTTTCGACCGATTTTACGTGCTTCCTGAGGCATGGGCTTTGCCTTGAAATTTCCAGCTGGTTCATTTTCAGTATCTGCCCCCTGCTCCATTAACATCTGCTGATGCGCAAGTAACCTTTCGCGCTCCATGGCCTCGCGTTCTTCCTGTGTTCTTTTCACCAGTTTGAGCTTTGAGATCACCCGAATAAATTCATGCTTGATGCCATCGAGAAGCTTCTCGAACATCTCGAAAGATTCACGCTTGTACTCCTGCTTCGGGTTTTTCTGGGCATAGGCTCTCAAGCCGATGCCCTGCCTGAGGTGATCCATGTTGGAAAGGTGCTCCTTCCAATGATTGTCCAGAATTTGCAACATTAATTGTTTTTCTATCTTGTTCCGAACCTTGACATGGTCTTCCCATTTTTCTTCATAGGCGTCAGTAATCAATACCTCGATTTTTTCGCGGATATCCTTTTCATTCAATTTACTGTCTGCTTCAAGCCACGCTTTCACAGGGGCTTCAATATGAAATTCAGCCTGTAACTGCTGTTGCAAGGCATCAAGGTCCCATTGCTCTTCGAGACTGTTGGGCGGTATATACAAATCAATCACATCATTCACAACATCATGTCGAACTGCACTGACAATATCGTGAATATCTTCGGACTCAAGAATGTCATTCCGTTGCTGATATATAACCCGTCGCTGATCACTGGCAACATCATCGTATTCCAGCAGCTGTTTGCGTATATCGAAGTTACGACCTTCAACTTTCCGCTGTGCTTTTTCAATCGAGTTGGTAACCATTTTGTGTTCAATGGCTTCACCGTACTCCATACCCAGCATTTGCATCATGTTCTTGACCTTGTCCGATGCAAAAATACGCATCAGGTCATCTTCCATCGAAAGGTAAAACCGGGAAACACCGGGGTCACCCTGACGACCTGCCCGGCCACGCAACTGATTATCAATGCGACGGGATTCATGGCGCTCTGTACCAAGTATATGCAAACCGCCCGCCTCCATGACCTTGTCATGGCGCTGTTTCCATTCGAGCTTGATTTTCTCTATCTGTTCAGGGCTTGGGTTTTCCAGGGCAGCAACCTCAACTTCCCAGTTTCCACCCAATACAATATCGGTTCCCCTGCCGGCCATGTTCGTGGCGATGGTGACCGTACCCGGCCGGCCGGCCTGGGCGATAATTTCCGCTTCCCTTTCATGATATTTGGCATTGAGGACACTGTGTTTGATGTTGGCTT
>JAGRJA010000285.1 GCA_020443005.1 Pseudomonadales bacterium | reverse complement strand
TCTGGCGATCTATGCGCCCTACGCGGCACCTGATGCAATGTGGGCAAAAATTATCCGGGAATTAAAGGCCTGAAAATCAATAATGTTGGCACCCAGCACGCCAGATGAAACCTGCTGCAGCAAGCTGCCTGATCATGGCTTCAGGATACAATCGGCAATATGCTGCTTCAGCGCTTCAATGTTTTGCCTTGCCGGATACTGCTGATCACTGACCCAACTGAGAATAATACCCACCAGCGCGTTGACCGTCAGCCCGGCAATAAAACCGGCATCAAAGTTGTCAATCGTGTCATCGTTTTTTTTACAGTCCTCAAAATAACGATACGCCGCTTGGTGCAAAGCCGTAAAGCTGGTGCTGTAGGATGAAAGCCGCTGGGTCAAATTCTGAATAAGCTGTACAACAACCTCAATCTTCTGGCCTTGATAGACAGTGAGTGGAATACTCACTTGAGCGAAGGTGTCATTCAGGCGTTGCCGCGTAGCTTCATGACGCTCAAGCGTAAGGGTAAACGCATTGATTGCACCGTTGAACATCACCCGTTGGCTAACCGTGTCGAGGATGTCTTCCTTGCCAGAAAAATGGCTGTACAGGGTTTTTCTGGCCACACAGGCCTTTTCACAAATTTCGGTCACCGTAATATCATCGACCCGCTTTTGACCGAGAAGCACAATATAGGCATCAATAATATTCTGGCGATTCTGCTGTTTCTGTTCAGCCCTTTTTGACATCTGGAAACCAACCTCCACTCATCCCATAACACCCTTTTACCGTGAATTCATACAACGAAGCGGTAAAAGCCCGGGGCTTCTCTACTTGATTTTGCAATAATTTATTGTAGACTCTAAGTCTACTTTCTTCCAGACATTAAATCGAGTAAACATTCATGTATCCATGTAAAGAAGTTGACCTGTCATTTTTTGGTCAGACCAAAAACTGCTACAAAGCGGTGGTCGAGATAGATGCCACCCCGGAACAGGTGTTCGACTGTTTCGAGGAAGCCGATGCCTGGCCGGCATGGGCGCCACCCATTACCCATGTTGAATGGACATCCCCCAAACCCTTCGGCCTTGGCACAACGCGCACCGTTTCCATGGTTGCCGGCATGGTAGGTGACGAAGTTTTTATCGCCTGGGAATACCCCAAACGCATGGCCTTCTGTTTTACAGCTTGCTCACGAGACATGGTGGAGAGCTTTGCAGAAGACTACCAGGTAACAGTGCTGCCGAACGGCAAAACACAAGTGATATGGACAATGGCAATGACGGTCAAAGGTGCAGGAAGTTTCACCATGCCCATCTTTGCCCCCTTCATGCGCATGGCCAACCAGTGGATGTTTAACCGCTTTAAAAAGTATGTGGAAAATTACGCCAAGCAATAGTTTTCAATACCGAGATGGCTCCACACAACTTTCAGACCGCACAATGACCCGGGAATTTTATGAGCAAAGCCCTTCAGGATACATCCTACAAACTGGAACCGGATAACACATCGCTGGACCGGTTTCCGGGAAACTTTGGTCTGCCGATTATCGGCCATATGATCGAATTCGTAAAAGACCTGCGAGGGCTTGTTACACGGCAGATTGAAAAACACGGCGCTGTTTCAAAAATCAATTTCATGGGTAACAAAGGTCTGCTGGTTGCCGGGCCGGACGCCATGCAAAAAATACTGCTCGACCCAAACAGGGATTTCTCCAATGAAATGGGTTTCAAAAACAATCTGGCAAAATTTTTTGAAGGCGGCATCCTGCTGAGGGACTTTGACGAACACAAGGTACAAAGAAGAATTTTCCAGTCAGCCTTTAAAAACGACCCGATGCGAACCTATGTGCAAACCATGAATGAAATCATGAGCGACGACATGGACGCCTGGCAGGATATTGAAAACTTTGTGTTATTCCCTCATATCAAGAAAACACTTCTGACCACAGCCTGCAAGATTTTTGTTGGTGTAGAGCGAGGCACGCCGGCATTTGATCGCCTCTACAAAGACTATATCGATATGCTTGAAGGTATGGCATCGATTATTCAAATCGAAATACCCGGTTCAAAATGGGCGAAATCCCAGGCAGCTCGACGCGATATCAATGACTTTTTCCGGGAGCAAATTCCGGCAAAAAGAAAAAGTGGCGACCACGATTTTCTGAGTTTTTTCACCAAGGAAAAAATGGATAACGGCGACTATTTTTCAGACGAAGACATCGTAAAACACATGAACTTTCTGGTTTTTGCCGCTCACGACACCACCACTGCCTCCATCATCAATGTGCTGTACCAGCTGGCCCTTAACCCTGAGTGGCAGGAGCGCATCCGTCAATCCTGCAAGGATTTTGCGACAGAACATAACAAGGAAGCGCTTTCCTACGATGATCTGGAGGAAATTGCCGACCTGGAACACACCATGCTGGAAGCACAGCGCCTGCACCCTTCTGTGCCACTCGCGGTAAGAAGAACCATTCGGGAGGTTGAACTGGAAGGGCAAAAAATACCCGCGCATACAAAAATCTGGCTGCCCTATTTTGCCTACTACCGTTGTTCAAAGTGGTGGACAAACGCCGAAAAGTTCGACCCGGATCGCTTTGGCCCGGGCAGGGAAGAACACAAAGGCCACTCCTTTCTTTTCATACCCTTTGGCGGCGGCGCCCACAAATGCATCGGTATGCATTTTGCAAAAATACAGGTCAAATGCTTTCTCTTCCAGTTTATACAACGGTACAGGTTTTCTGTTCCGGAAGGTTACGCGCCCTGGGAAATGCTGATTCCCATGCCAAAACCGGCTGACGGCTTACCCCTTAAACTGGAACGCATCACCCAGGCCTGAAGCACAACCATCAGCAATGAAATTGATGCTGCAGGCTTTAGCTTCTATACAGGCGACCAGCGAAGCCAGAACATTCATCCACGCCGCCCACATACGCATACCGGAAGCCTGCTCTCACGCGCCTGTAAAATCCAGCTCACTTAAAACCGCCAGAAAAGCCGTACTTACCTGCAATTTTTCCCTGCCGTTGACCACCACTGTTTCAAGCAGGTTTCGGTAATGCCCCTCTGGGCCAGCTTCGAGCTCCTGCAATTTCTTCATCACAATTCTGCCCGCCTGCTCATAACCGTTTACATCCATAACGGCATCGGCATTCCCCGATAAAAGACTTCTTTCAAGCTGGTAAAAACGGTGATGCAATTCAGACAATGTTTGCTGAAATTGCTCGAAAGCGCTTCTGCCCAGCCTGCTAGCAAATTCTCCGGCCAGCAACTCGGCAGCATTCACTGAAGTATCAATAAGATCAATACCTCGCGCTGTTAGGCGGATTATTTTTCCTCGCTTGTCCTAAGCGTCTGGCACCGTGGTCAAGTACCCCTCCTCTTCCATTTCATAGACCAGTTTTGCGATCGCCTGCTTTGAAACATCCTGTGCTTTTGCAATCGAGGTGATGCGCTGATTCTCATAACCAAAGTGCACAAAAATATTGCCGTGAGCCGGTTTGAACGACTTATGATTATGCTCGCGCAAGTATTGATATAACCTGTTTGAACTGTAGTCCGAAAGTTGAATCAGGTTGGCAATAAATCCGGCAGGTGATTCAACGGGCGTGTGTGTCGCGTCGGGCGAAAAACTGACATTCAATGCCTGCAGTGCACACTTCAGTGCCAGGAATGCTTCCCCGCCCAACAACTGCCCGATCACTTCATTGATGCGTTCAGTCACTTCTACACCCTCGGCAATCAACTGCACACCGGCATCCGTTAGCCAGACACATTTGGCGCGCTTGTCACTCCTGTCTTCGGCAATGCGAATATACCCTGCCTTTTCAACAGCCTTGAGCAAGGGCCCGATATTCTGTTTTTTGCGCCCCAGCTTTCTGGCAAGATCACCATGACGAATCCCCTCACGAGGCACCGAACGCATTACGCCTTCAAAAGCCAGTGTTAATGAATCATGCCCGTATTCGCTCTGCAGCAGACGCATCATCATTGCCTGATAGCTTCTTGACACCTCAAGCAAGGAACGAAAAACACTGTCATTGAATTGCTGCTGGGGTATCGCCCTGCCTTTCTTCCGCTTTGCCGCATTACCCTTTCCGGGAACGCTTTTTCCGGGATCGCTTTTTCCGGGATCGCTCGTTGCCTGTCTGCTCAAAACCAACCACCTTTTGAAATACCCATACTGCTCCAGATAAAAATAGTAATAACTGGTTGACCATATACTCAACATTATATTACTATTTTAACCATAGCCTGACAAACCCGTGTCGCGGCAACCTGGAAATATCACCACATTAGCAGTATCACCACAGCAAATGCACCAGCAGGAGATTGCATATGTCATTTGAATACAACTGGATAGGCAGCCTTAGCACGATTGTGCTATCGATCATCATTGTTGCTATTGGTCGCTTTGTTCTGTTTCGCATTCCTTCCATCAAAGCCGTGAAGGATTTCAACAGGGCTCAGAATCGCTACAAACTCAAGACCCGACCCGAGCGATACGCCGGTCGGCTGCGCTCAAGCAACCGGATCTCACTGGCAACCAATATTGTATTCTTTGTCGGTATTTTACCTTTCTTTGTAACCTTTGAATCACAGTCCATTGGCAAAATGGCATTTGACCTGTTCCTCATCCTGATGGTTTACGACTTCTTTTATTACCTGACCCACCGCTTTCTGTTTCACGGCAACGGTTACTTCAAGAAGGTACACGGTGTGCACCATCAGGCACGCACAAGAGTTTCATCGGTTGATTCGCTTCTGCTGCACCCCTGGGAAGTCTTTATCGGCACAGCGCTGTTTTTTGTTGTCACTGGTGCACTGGGTCTGATCATGGGCACACAGTTTCATGTCGCAACCGTAACCGCCGCGACCGTGATCTACACACAGATCAACCAGATTAACCACTGCCGTATTGATGGCGAAAAATTCCCCTGGAAAATCCTCAGCTGGATTGCCCAGAGTCACGATGCCCATCACATCAATATGCACAAAGGCAACTATGCGACCATCACTCTGCTTTATGATTTCTTGTTCGGCACACTTGAACCTATTCACCAACCCGAACAGGATGCCTCAACAGAACTTACAAAGGGATATACTGTAGATATGCCCATTGATACGCCGGCAACAGCTAGCAAAGCGGAACCCGAGCAACAGGCAGCCTGAACATGCAATAGCCTGGAGTTTGACAGTTACCAATAAGGGGGCGGTAGTTGCCCTTATTGTTTTTCTTTGAAAAAATCCATCGGGTTTTGAAAATACCCGTCAAAACAGCTCAACCGGTAAACACCATGAAATTCGCCAAAATCATGCTTTCAATCACCGCTGCCATATGGATTATTTATGGTGGCTGGCTGTTCTTAAACCCCCTGGGTCTTCGTTACATGGGTTACGAACTCAACAACTGGAGCGCCATTGTCGAAGTGCAAGCCATGTATGGCTTGGCTGAAGTTGCGCTGGGCATTTTCGCTCTGCTGGGTGTGTTGAAACCGCGCATCTACATGCACCCCGCCCTATTATTGTGGTGTATGATTTATACCGGCTTGTGGGTTGGCAGAGTCATCGGCATTATTCAGTGGGAAGGCACTTTTGACTTTTTTGCTTTTGGGCCAGACGCACTACCAGACACCTACAACCCCGGCGCACTTTTTGTACTTGAGCTCCCCTCGTCAGCCCTGATGCTGATCGCACTGATCAAAACGAAAAGTCACCCCGAACTTAACCATTAGCTTCCAGTCAAAAATCAGGATTAAAACAGCGTGGTCGATGTCAACCCATTAAAAATACGGAATATCGATTTTCAATTTGATGCTGACACACCCTATTACTGGAACCCGAAGCATATCTATTGGGGTAACTTTGTTAATTTCGTGACGCTTGTTGCGCCCGGCTTTGAAAAATATTTCATCAAGGCCATTCGCTCGGCAATACCACTCATCAATAACCCGCTTGTAGCTGAAGAGGCCGACAAGTTCTGCCGCCAGGAGGCCCAACACTCAAGGCACCATATCGCCCACCTGAAGGTTCTACTGAACCGTTACCCCGGTCTTGAACAGGTGTTTGATGATGTGAACCGTTCCTATGCAGCGCTTTATCAAAACCACAGTATGCACTTTCATCTGGGTTATGCCGCTGTTGTTGAGCTCTGCTTTGGCCCACTGGCAAAATTCATT
>JAGRJA010000284.1 GCA_020443005.1 Pseudomonadales bacterium | reverse complement strand
CTATCGTCATATTCTTGTGAATAATGCCAATACCACCTTCAGCCGCCATGGCAATAGCCAAACGGGTTTCTGTTACCGTGTCCATTGCAGCAGAAAGCAAAGGAATATTCAGAACGATGTCTCTTGTCAAACGCGTTTGCAATTTGACATCGGTCGCTACAACTTCCGAGTACCCGGGTTGTAAAAGAACATCATCAAAAGTGAGGGATTCAGAGGCAATTCTTAGCATAAAGACTTATCCGGAAAAGTGTATGGGTGAACTGGATAAACGGGGCATTATACGCGAGTACTACGCGCTAAAAAACCGAAATAGCCACGACCGCTCTCATCGGGACAGCTGTTTATCGGAATATTCACCAAAAAAGGTTAAGATTAACCGCATTCAGCGATACCGGTTTTCCAGATGCCATCCGAAATACAGCAAAACATCCTTACAGTCGACCAACTGAACAGACGAATACGCTGCCTTCTAGAAAAGGAATTCGTCAGAATATGGGTTGAGGGGGAAGTATCGAACTTTGTGCAGGCGACATCCGGACATTGGTACTTCACGCTCAAGGATGCAAGCGCACAAATTCGATGCGTCATGTTCAAGGGTTTCAATCAACGCATCAGCACCCGCCCTGAAGATGGAAAAAAAGTGCTTATCACCGGCAAGGTCAGTGCCTATGAAAACAGGGGCGATTACCAGATCCTTGCCGAACATATCGAACAGGCTGGCCAAGGTGATTTACAAAAAGCCTTCGAACAATTGAAAAGCAGGCTGCAAAGTGAAGGCCTCTTCGATGCAGTATTCAAACAGCGTATTCCTCCCTTCCCGCAAAACCTTGCCGTGATCACTTCGGGCAAGGGTGCTGCAATCCACGATATCATTAATGTATTGAACAAGCGTTATCCCGTCTTGCCAATTACCGTCTTGCCGGTTGCTGTGCAGGGGAAAAATGCCGCTGCCGAAATTTCAAATGCGATAAGACAGGCTAACACACATTGTTTCGACATTATCATTCTCGCTCGAGGTGGCGGCAGCATGGAAGATCTTTGGCCCTTCAACGAGGAAGATGTTGCAAGAGCTATTTTTGCCAGTGAGATCCCTGTTGTAACGGGCATCGGGCATGAAACCGACTTTACGATCAGTGATTTTGTCGCCGACCTGAGAGCACCCACTCCTTCAGCAGCTGCAGAAATGATATCGCCTGATCAACAGGCGCTATCCTTCCAGCTTGATCAACTTGGCAAAAAGTTGAACAAGACCTTCTCAACATGCATCAAACACAAAATGCAGCTATTGCAAATCCAGAGCAATCGTCTTGTTCATCCGGGGCACAAAATCAGAGAACAAAGCCAGAGACTCGACCGCCAGTCATTCGCGCTTAAAACAGCCATGGAAAAAAATATCGTCCAACAAAAACAGAAACTTGATAACCTGCAAAATCAACTCAAAAACCGGGTTCCTTCAACGGATATCAACAATTACAAGCAAACCCTCAAATTGGCAAAGCGCGATTTGGGCCACAGCATTAAAAACCTGATTTATGATAAAAGCGAAAAACTGGGAGCAATGGGAGCGATTCTTAACAAAATAAGTCCACTCGGCACAATGCAAAGGGGTTATGCCATTCTCACCAACGAAAACAACGAGGTACTGGTTTCGGTAACGCAAGTAAATACAAGTGACCGGATAACAGCAAGAATGGCGAATGGATCACTGAAATGCACAGTTAACTCTTTTATAATCAACGAATAAACCAGTCTGCTTCACATGCAAAATGGAGAACAAGGGTTACTATGTCTTCAAAAGACCGCCGGAAAGAACAGCGTCGCCAGACTCGGCAGACGGTGGAAAACGAAAGAAGATCAGGCCTGGATCGTCGCAGTGGCAAGGATAGGCGCCGTGTTCCACGGAATTAGCACTCCAGAAATTGTGCGTTTTCGCTGTAAACCCCATTCATCCCCAACTCCCAAAAAAAACAATCCCTTAACCAAGCTGATTGACCACTGAAAAACCGACGGTCTTCATAGCTATTTTTTTCTGTGACAGGCGTTCTGGGGGCGTTTTTTCGGTAGCGTTTTTTCCGAAGCCGGTTTTTTTTTCTTTCTTCCCTGAAACGGATTTTCTGAAACACGGTATTCGATTTTGACAGGCGTCCCCGATAATTTAAGGGCACTACGGAATGTTTTCTCCAGAAAACGGGTGTAATGGTCGGGTAGTTTATCAACCTGATTACCGTGAATAATTATCCTCGGCGGATTACTGCCACCGGCATGTGCATAACGAAGTTTGATTCGCCTGCCGTTCACCATGGGAGGCTGATGGGTTTCTACTGCCACCTGCAAAATACGGGTGAGCTCACTGGTTTGAAGCTTGCCTTTTGCTGCGCCATAAGCCTTGTCAATAGACTTGTAAAGATGGCCTACACCTGTGCCGTGTAGTGCTGAAATAAAATGAATTTCCGCAAAATTCACAAAACCGAGGCGCCTGTCCAGTTCCCGCTTGATATGCTCTTTTTGCGACGGCTCCAATCCGTCCCATTTATTGACAGCCACAACCAATGCCCTGCCAGCCTCAATAACATGACCCAGAAGGTGTAAATCCTGCTCTACAATTCCCTCATGAGCATCCATCAGCAGAATAACGACATTGGCATCATCAATCGCTTGTAGCGTCTTCACTATCGAAAATTTTTCGACAGTCAATTTTATATTTTTTCTTCGTCGAATACCTGCCGTATCAATCAGGGTATAGTGCCTGTCACCTCTCTCAAAATCGATGTAGATACTATCACGAGTCGTTCCGGGCATATCAAAAACAATCACCCGCTCTTCACCCAGAATACGATTCACAAGGGTCGACTTACCGACATTCGGGCGCCCGACCACCGCAATTTTTACCGATTCATTTTTATCACGACCGGAATGCGCTTCTTCAGTTTCTTCTGGATAGGGTGCAAGAATATCCTGAAGCAGACTGTTCACACTTCGGCCCTGTGATGCCGAAATAGCCATCAAACGACCAAAACCCAGGCGATGAAAATCGGCAATCGCCAGATCCGGCTCCATTCCATCGACCTTGTTTGCCACAAGGTAGACCGGTTTGTTGCGGCTTCTTAAAACTCGGGCAATAGCTTCGTCAACTGCAGTAACCCCCTCCTTGCAATCAACCATAAAAATCACTTCATCCGCTTCATCAATCGCCAGCCGGGATTGTTCGGCCATCACTTCATCAACACCAATCTCGTTACCGTAAATGCCACCCGTGTCAACAACAATACAGCGCTTGTTTTCGAAAATAGCTTCGCCATATTGGCGGTCACGGGTCAAGCCCGAGTAATTGGCGACCAATGCATTTCTCGATCGGGTTATTCGATTGAAGAGTGTTGATTTACCCACATTCGGGCGCCCGACAAGGGCAATGACCGGAATCACGGCTCAAGGAACCTGCAGGGAGAAAAGACGACCTTTGTTGTTCAGTACAAACAATTGATTATTCAGGCCTATCAGACGATTTCGTACACCTTTTCCACCAACCTTGTAGCGAGCAACAAAATGCCCGTCACTCTTATCCATAAAATGCACATAACCTTCGAAGTCTGCAACGGCCAGATAATTTCCAACAGTCGCAGGTGCCGTTATCTGTCTCTCGACAAAATGATCGTTTCGCCAAACCTCTCTACCATTCACCATGCTCAATGCAGATACAAAACCATCACTCTGTGACAAATAAACCTGACCAGCTGTATAACTCATATCGCCAAGACTTGAGCCATCAACTTTCCACAAACCCTGCCCATTCAGTCGATTGAGGGAAGCCGCCTGCCCCTGATAACTCGCCACATAAATATCATCCCCGACAATCATCGGCTTCATATCAATGTCAACAATGCGATCAAGTTCTGTTTTGCCCTGAGGTATCGCAACTTGTTGCTGCCATACGCGGATACCGTTCTCAAGATCAAGCGCCACGACTTTTCCACTGGCAAAAGCGAGATAAACAAGCCCGCCTTCGATCGCCGGGGTTGATGACCCCCTTAAAGTCAGGCTCGGCATAATGGCAGAAAAATCCCACTGCTGCTCACCGGTTTCGGCATCAAAACTGATAACCCTGCCGTCGATCGTCTGAACAATTATGCGTGTTCCTGCAATCTGCGGAGCAGATAACATTTCACTGCTTAAGGGAGCCTGCCATCGTATCGATGATGTATTCACATCAACAACAACCAGATAACCATGTTCTGTACCCACGGCAACAAGACCCTCACCTGCACCAACAGCGCTGATGACAGCCTGATCAATATCTGCATGCCACAGCTTTTTTCCCGTCGAAAGCTCATAGGCAGCCAGCTTGCCTTTATGGTTTGTCGTATAAAGTCTGTTCTCTGCCACAGCAGGTGTAAGAGCCAACTGCAAGTCAAACGGCCCTTGATCACCCAAACGGTGACTCCAAAGCTTTTTCACTTTGATCTCTTGCTTGAAATCAACCAACTCGGCCGGTTTTACCTTATCTTTGTCCGAGAACCAGCTACATCCGGCAACACAAACAACAAGCAGTACAGAAACAATAAATCTGATCATATAATTCGATTTTCCAATTTT
>JAGRJA010000283.1 GCA_020443005.1 Pseudomonadales bacterium | reverse complement strand
TTGTTTTTCTGGCGGGCATTCCTTCTGCAATATTATTGCTGATTCCTGTCAATCACGAAAAACTGCTGAAGAGCATCTTCAGGAATATTCTGGTGGTTACATCATGCTGTATTTGCATCGGCATTATTGCCGGCTTTTATTACCAGGATTACGCCTCGCTGCTGCGGAACAATCGCCACCTTCGCGACCAGATCATTCCGTTGAATTTCATATATGCCGGTTTTTCCTATGGCAAGGACCAGCTGAAAAACAAAACAAGAAACCTTCAGCCCGTCGGAAGAGATGCACAAGCCAAAACTGACTGGCGCAATATCCCTTCCGGGAAAAAAGTGATATCCATTATTGTTATTGGAGAAACAGCTCGTGCGCAAAGCTTTTCACTGGGCGGTTATAACCGTAAAACCAATCCCGAACTGGAGAAACAGGACATTATTTACTTCGATAACTTTTCTTCCTGCGGCACAACCACATCAGTTTCCGTGCCATGCATGTTTTCCCCTTTTCCCGAAAAAAGGTTTTCAACATCTGATGCCGCCAATCATGAAAACCTGCTCGATGTTTTGATGCATGCCGGCCTTGATGTACTTTGGCGAGACAACAATTCCGGTTGCAAGGGCGTATGTGAAAGAGTCGAATACGATGATGTCAGCCACTTGCAGGAAATCGAATTGTGCAATGATGATGAGTGTTATGACGAAATATTGCTCAACAAACTCAACGACAAAATTGAAAGTTACCCTGTTAATAATGGGCTTGTTATCGTTCTGCATATGCATGGCAGTCACGGGCCGGATTACTTCCTGAGGGCACCAAAAGCCTTTCGACAATTCACACCGTTTTGCCATACCAACCAGCTTCAGGACTGCACTCGCCAGGAAATCCTTAATGCTTATGACAACACCATCCTCTACAGCGACCATGTTCTCAACCAGATCATTGATTTTCTCAAACAACACCAGAGCAGCTACAGTTCCTCATTGCTTTTCTTATCCGACCACGGCGAATCGCTGGGTGAAAGCAACCTGTATCTTCACGGGCTACCCCGCAGCATTGCGCCACAAGAACAAACCCGCATACCGGCATTCCTCTGGCTTTCAGAAAGTTTCAGCGATGACTTTCACATCAATAATCACTGTCTTGAGCAAATTGCCCACAAACCTTTTAGCCACGACAACCTGTTCCACTCTGTGCTGGGGATGCTCGACCTGTCTACCAAAGTCTATCAAGCCGATCTGGATCTGTTCAGGGCCTGCAAAATTGAAACCAAAGCCGATCTATCCTGAAACATTTCAAACCTGAAAGATCCGCAAGCCGAGAACAATAATGTAGAGGGCATCCCGCCAATGAAACGCTGTATTATCATTTTCCAACCCTCTATGATAGAAGACTACCCGTTAACCCCCTGTCATCTGCATGAAACCGAGACTGCTTTTTGTCGAAGACCACCAGCCACTACTGGAAAACCTTTCAGAATACTTTGCTGACAACCGCTTTATCTGTGACTTTGCCCCGGATGGATTAACCGCGCTGAATCTGCTCTCCCTGCACCCTTATGATCTGGTCGTCCTCGACCTTATGTTGCCGGGCATCGATGGCATCACCCTGTGTAAACGCATCCGTGAGCTGGTCAGTTCATCCATGCCCGTTCTCATGCTTACCGCGCTCGACAGCATCGACAACAAGATTGACGGTTTTCAGGCAGGTGCCGATGACTATCTCTGCAAACCTTTTGACTTCAGGGAACTCGATCTGCGAATTCAGGCCCTGTTAAAAAGAGGCTCGGAAGAAACCTGTTTACTCTCTGCCGGAAACATTCATTTTCACCCGGGCAGCCTTACCCTGAGCACCGATAATGGCCGCACGCTCTGTCTTTCCGGCCTCAATGCAAGCCTGTTTGAAACACTGATACGCGCCTACCCGAGTTATGTTACTTATCAGGCCATCAGTCAGGCGCTATGGGGCACAGACAACATGGAAGAAAAAACCATACGCACGCATATCTACACCCTGCGAAAAGCGTTGAAAGACGCTGTGGGGCATTCACTGATTCGTGGTATTTATGGCAGAGGTTATCAACTTGATCCGGAATTTGGCTAACTCAGATGTCGCACTCTATTGCATCGCGCACCTTTAAAACTGTTTTTACAGGCAACCTTGTCAGCCTGCTTATCATTCTGGGGTTTGCCTGGTGGGCATTTGAAACACTCGAAGAAACAGCCCTCTACGCCGACCAACAAATCGAGATTGAATATTTTGAAAAGTACGGGGAAAAAAACAGGTTGCAACGCACTGACTCGCTTCAGCTTATCAGTGTTTACCAACCCAATGAACAAAAAAACCCTGCCGACCTGCCAATCATCTTCAAGGATATCTACCCACCTTTCAATGGAGAAGTTGAATTTCTTGATAAGGAGTACAGTGTTTTTGCCCATGCTTTTCCGGAAGGCACACTCTATATGGCAAAAGATTTGAGCTATTTTGAAGCACACGAAACCATTCTGGTAACCGCTGTCATTTTTCTGTCCTGCATTCTGGTTATTTCCAGCTTTCTGCTTGCCTTGACAGCAAGTCGCAGAATTTCACAACCGGTCACTCATTTCATCAATCAGCTCAGGAAAATTGGCCCCCATTCAACAGAACAACACATTGAAGCTGAATTCATTGATGATGAACTCAATGAAATTGCCTGCTCAGTAAACGAACTACTCGACCGTATCAGCGAGCAGCTAAAACGCGAAAATTCCCTGATCTCGATGGCAAGTCACGAATTGCGAACCCCGGTTGCGGTTGTTCTCGGCGCTGCCGCAATTATTGAAAAACGCAACCAGCTCAATGATGATGACAAAAAAACGCTGGAAAGAATTGTAAGGGCGAGCCATGAAATGCGGGATAACATCACCTCGATTCTGCATCTGGTAAAAAACACACAAAACACGGTAGCAAAAGAACCCGTCGACCTGGATCTTCTTATCCGGCAGCTGGTTGAGCAGTATGAAATAGAGCAGCCCGGCTCAAAACAGAGGCTTCAGCTCAACCACCCTGAACCCACATATCCAGAATCATCTTCCAGCCTCATCACTGACAAGGCTTTGGTTCGCATGTTGATCCACAACCTGATCAGCAATTCCCTTAACCATACCCCCGGCAATGTACTTATCAATCTCCATCACGATC
>JAGRJA010000282.1 GCA_020443005.1 Pseudomonadales bacterium | reverse complement strand
TCAATGTTCTGCTGCAGCACGCAATCTGTAGACAAGCACCAGCAATAGGGCAAGAGACAGTTGCAGAAAAACATACGCAGCAGGAAATGCCAGCCACTCTATTCGCTGAAACACCGTTACAATGATCATGGAAGGAACAGCCCCGCTTCGAAGTAAAAATTCAACTTCAAGCGCAATGCGATCTTTTCGAGTAACTTTCATCAATCGGGCGAAACAATAACCCGACATCCAGCAAACCATCAAAAAGGCGCCTGCAAGTGGCAAAGCCGCTATAAAATCTGCTTTTGACAAGCCTTCATCCAGCGTCAACGAGTAGACGATAACGATCACCAGCAAAATCGAGTTAAAAGAATGCAGTTTTCGACGATAGCGGTACCAGTAGCGTTCTGCCTTGTAACGAACATACATACCGGACAAGACAGGCAACAGAAGCAGCAGCAACAACTGGGCCACAATGGGTAGCGCAGGCACACCGAATGTCGAATCATTCATTGACAGAGCCATAAACATCAGGGCAAAGACGATTGGCATGGTTATCAGGCAAGCTACGCTGCTTATTGCAGTCAGTGTCACAGACAGGGCAGTATTACCCTTCAATCTCGCTGTAATGATGTTTGATATACCCCCTCCTGGCGCAGCGGCTGTCACCAGCAAACCCACGACCAGGATGACATCAGGTCGTAGAACAAAAGCCAAAATACAGGCAAGAAACGGCAAACCGATCAACTGCCCTGTTGTCGCGATCAGAACCCGTGATGGGCTTTTCATCACAAGGCGAAAGTCATCCAGAACCAGATCAGTGCCGATAATAAACATCATTAAAAACATCGCCAACGGCAAAAAGACCTGCAAATACACCGACATAAGGTTTCCTTTTTCAGCTTCCGCGCTGATATTGTGCGATGAGATATACCCGATAAATGGGTATGCCTGAACGACCTGTTTCCCCTATAATGCGCTTTCGGATTGTTATGGTTTTTTCATGAGCTATCAAGTTCTCGCCCGTAAATGGCGACCCGCCAGATTTTCAGAAATGGTCGGACAGGAACATGTTCTTCAGGCATTGATCAATGCCCTGAATAGCCAGCGCCTGCATCATGCCTACCTTTTTTCCGGCACCCGTGGCGTCGGAAAAACAACCATTGCCCGCATCCTTGCCAAGTGCCTCAACTGTGAAAAGGGCATCAGTGCCGAGCCTTGCGGAGTTTGTAGCGCCTGCACTGAAATCAGTGAAGGGCGTTTTGTCGATCTGATCGAAGTGGATGCCGCTTCTCGCACCAAAGTGGATGACACGCGTGAACTTCTCGACAATGTCCAGTACACCCCAACCAGAGCGCGTTTTAAAATCTATCTGATTGACGAAGTTCATATGCTGAGCAACCAGAGCTTTAACGCCTTGTTGAAAACACTTGAAGAACCGCCTGAACATGTCAAGTTTCTTCTTGCCACAACAGACCCGCAAAAATTACCGGTCACGGTGTTATCTCGCTGTTTGCAATTCAACCTGAAACATCTTGAAACCAGCCTAATTCATAAACACCTGGCTCATATTCTGCAACTTGAAAATGTTCAAGCTGATGAACAGGGTATCTGGCAATTGGCACACGCTGCCGATGGCAGTATTCGCGATGCCTTGAGTCTTACCGATCAGGCTATTGCTTTCGGAAATGGACAAATCAGAGGTGATGCAATCACCGCAATGTTCGGTAGCATCGCACCCGACGCTGTTTACCAGCTATTGCTGACACTTGCAGAACAGGATGGCAAAGCCCTGCTGAAAACCATCCAACAACTGGCGGAAAACAACCCTGACTACAACGAAGCCCTTGATGCCATACTTAACCTCCTGCATCAAATCGCTGTATACCAGGCTGTGCCTGAAGCACTCGATCCAGACAATCCCGACCAGCAAAAAATCATCACACTCGCCGGCAAATTTACGGCGGAAGATGTCCAGCTTTTTTATCAAATCGGTATAAACAGCAAAGCCGACTTCAATTTCGCACCCAGCCTGAAAGGTGCCTTTGAAATGACCTTGCTCAGGATGCTCGCGTTCCAACCGCAAGCTGTTTCCGGAGTCACGGTCACCCACACCACCGGTAGGCCGGAGATTACTGAAAAAAAGCCTGAACCGACGCGACCGGCGTCGGCACCTCTGAATCAGACAAAGGAACAGCAGAACCAAGAAACCCGGCCTGAAGACACGGCCTCAACTGCCACAAATACACCCATAAAGAAGTGTGCCGGAGCAACCGCTAGCAAGATAACAACACCCGCAGCAAAGGAAACCGGCTCCACTGCAGAACCGAGCTCTATCAATTGCTCACTTCCCGACACCAATGAAGACTGGATAGACTTTTTTCATCAGCTTCCGCTGTCCGGCATGACCCGGAATATCGCCGCGAACTGCACCTACCTGAAATCGGGCGGTGACCATCTGTCACTGACGCTCGACGAGAGCCAGTCGGCATTGCTTAATGAATCCCACAGCCAGCGAATCGCTA
>JAGRJA010000281.1 GCA_020443005.1 Pseudomonadales bacterium | reverse complement strand
TTACCGTTGCGGGGGCAGCGCCGGAATCACCCAAAAGATTCACCGGACTTCCCGTTTAACCTCCAGCGAACAACGAATCGAAAATCAATTCAGCCGGTGGAGGACCATAAAAAGTTGCGGCAATTTACTGAGTAAGATTAAGTTTGTCAATAGCCTTGCTGAGCCATCTTGCTGTCCTGCATAATGGGCGCCCATGAAAACAAACCCGACTTCAACGCTGATCACAAGACTGTTATTCATTGTCTTTACACTTTTCTTTTCCTCTACAGCTTTCGCCTCGAATAACAAACCTGTTCGAATTGTGTCGCTTGGCCTTTGTACCGACCAGCTACTTTTAATGATGGGTGAAAAAAAAAATATTGCTTCGCTCACAACCAGGGTGACAGACCCTCTTATGTCTTACATGGCTGAATTTGCCGATGATATTCCCTTGAACAATGCTTCAGTTGAAGAGGTCATCCCGTTCCACCCTGATCTGGTCGTTGCCAGCCGTTTTGCTTCGCAGGACACCGTTCGCATGTTGAAGCAACTGGGTTACCGCGTTGAATTAATGGATCTTCCAACACGGGTTGAAGACATCTATTCGTTGATTGATACTTTTGGTCGCTGGATCGGCGAGCCCGAAAATGCCGATAGAATGATTAAAAAAATGAAAAAGGATATTCTGGAAATTCAGGAAAGAAATGCTCATAAACCGCCCAAAAATGCCATTATCTACTCGCCAAACGGGTATACCATTGGCGCCCAAACACTTGAGAATGATGTTCTTAAAAAATCCGGCTATAGCAATATTTCGGAAACAATCGGTATTCAGCATTTCCAGAAAATATCCCTTGAATTGCTGATACAGTCAAAGCCGGATGTATTGCTCATTGATAATCATGTTTATAACAAGAATTCGCTGGCAAGCAAACATCTTGTGCATCCTGTTTTAAAAACGATTGTACCGGAACAAAGACAACTCTTCATACCTTCCCGGTTACGCGCATGCCCTGGCCCGATGACGGTTGAAGCAATTGCCTATCTGGCAGACAATCGATGAAAGATCAAACAAAAACATTCTCAAACCTTCAACTCTATTCAGCGTTGTTTGCCCTTTTGTTATTCGCGTTTTTCCTTGCTTTACATATTGGCCCGAGCGATATCGATATCGAAAAAGCCGCTCGTGACCTTATAGAGCAAAGACAATCTGTCGATGCCATTATCCTTTTTGAAGTTCGCTTGCCCAGAATCTTTCTCGCGTTGTTCATCGGTGCCACACTGGGTTTGTCCGGTGCTGCATTGCAGGGGCTTTTACGCAACCCGCTCGCAGAACCCGGCATTATTGGTGTATCAAACTGCGCTGCCTTGGGTGCAGTTATCGTTTTTTACTTTGGTCTCTCCGGTCTAGCCTGGTATGCATTGCCACTCGGAGGGCTGCTCGGAGCTCTCCTCTCAGTAATACTTATCTTCTTGTTAACAGGAAAGAACAGTTCTATCGTCACTTTGATTCTGGCGGGAATCGCTATCAACGCGATCGGCAGTGCGATGATAGCACTGGTACTGAACTATGCACCTAACCCCTATGCCATGCAGGAAATCGTTTTCTGGATGATGGGCTCTGTCTCTAACCGGAGCCTTCAGGATGTTGCTATTTCCCTTCCTTTCATGATTGTCGGATGGATTCTCATCCTTTATTGCGGAAAATTTCTTAACGCCCTTTCACTCGGTGAAGACACAGCAAAATCCATGGGTTTCAATCTACAAAAATTGCGCTGGATTCTTGTTATCGGGGTAGCTTCCTGTGTTGGTGCTGCTGTTTCAGTAAGTGGCAACATCGGTTTTATCGGGCTGGTTATCCCCCACCTTATTCGCCCCTTTATCAATTACGAACCAAAAAGATTGTTGGGGTTAAGCGCGATTGGCGGCGCTATTCTCCTTATGTTTTCGGATATGGCCATTCAGGCCTTTTCCAGTGGTGATGAACTCAAACTGGGTGTTGTGACGGCGCTCGTTGGTGGACCTTTCTTTCTGTACCTCATTCTGAAGACAAGGAGCGCCATGTTATGAGCCTGTTACTTGCAAAAAATGCGGGTTATGACATTAATCGGGTCAACATCCTGAAAAATGTAAACATTGCGGTTGATACCGGAGAAATTGTCGGTTTGATCGGCCCAAATGGTGCCGGTAAAAGCACACTGTTGAAACTGCTTTCCGGTGTTGAACCGGCCAGCTCAGGTGATGTTTTTTTCAAAGGCAGCAGGCTCCTTTCGTTGTCAGCTTCCCAGCGCGCGGCCAAAATCGCCTATCTGGTTCAGGGGGCAAAGGCACATTGGCCTTTACCCGTCCGGGATGTTGTCAAGCTGGGCAGGCTTCCTTTTCAAAAGTGGTGGCAAAACCTGTCGTCTGAAGACAGCAGCATTGTAGAAAATGCCATGCAAAAAGCCGAAATCGCTCATCTCGCCGATAGAACAATTACTACCCTGTCAGGTGGAGAACAAACGCTTGTTATGCTGGCCAGAATTTTTGCATCCCAACCCGAGTTAATCCTTGCAGATGAGCCAGTGGCAGCACTCGATCCCTACCATCAACTTCATGTAATGGAGCTGCTGAAAACCTTCAGTGACGACTCTAAACACGCCGTAGTTGTCGTTCTTCATGATTTGGGTCTGGCCGCACGATTTTGTGACAGGATTTATCTGCTTAATCGGGGGGAAGTCTGGGCAGATGGCAGCACACAGGAAGTGCTGACCGAGAAAAATATCCAAACTGTTTATGGTGTTCAATGTGCAGTCAGCTGCGATGACAATGCAGTAAGTATTGTGCCGCTGAAAAGAGTAAAAAACAGACACCTTGCTATAGACAATGATTAAAGACAGGTTCTTCCGAATTGAGAAAACAGATACGGCGATTGTTCAGCGATTCTCCGAGCCGGTCAGTGCGCTCAGTTCGGCAAGCTTGAATGGCGGCAATCAGGTGATCAGCAACATCATTAATTTCAAGGTTGACCCGGCAAACATACAGGCACCGGATCTTGACTTTCCAAAACCGGGAACCACCTTGCAGTGCGCTGCAGACTCATTCAATCTGCAAGGCAAAACCCTTGGCATGATGACATCAGCTTCCATGAATTCATTTCGCAGCCAAAAAATGACTCACGGCGATCTTGAAGTTTCAGCATTTGTTACCAATGGACTGGGTAATGCCAGAGCAATTGGTGATGATCATGACACCAGCGAAGGTTCGCAACCGCCTTCAGGCACAATCAACCTGTGGGCATTTTGCAACAAATCGCTTGACCAAAATGCCATGGTTGAAGCGATCATGATGATGACCGAAGCAAAAGTGGCAATGATGTATCATCTCGATTTCAAAAGCCGTATCAGCGAAAAAACGGCGACTGGCACCGGCACAGACTGCACTGCCATCACCTGTCCGATAGCCGGCACAGCATTGCCCTACATCGGCAAGCATACTGTTCAGGGGGAACTGCTGGGAAAAGCCTGTCTGGCGGTTCTGGAACAATCGCTTTCCTGGCACCGGAACAATCAGTACAAAAGATAAGACTATTTTTATTCCAGATGAAAGACAAAAGTAAATTGTTGGCGTGAACCCACCGGCCTGTCTCCTTTTCTGGCGGGTCTGAACTTCTCATGGCTAACAAAATCCACGACACTTTCATCAAGCAAACGATGCCCGCTTGACTCAACAAGCTGAATATCACTGCTTTTTCCCGTTTTATCCACCCACATTTCTACCACAACGGTTCCCGATTGATTGCGAAGTATGGCCATGCGGGGATAAGCCGGCTTATGGACGCCAATAATAACCGCCTGGGTAAAGTGCTCCTCTGTTGACAAGTTTTGCGGTTCGTCATGTTTTGTAGAATCAAGATCGTTCATTTCATTACCTTGATTGCTTTCAACACTGTCAATCCTGTGTGTAGCGTTTTGCTTTTTGTTAACCGTTTGCAATTTCTCTACCGACTCTGAATTCATCGCTTTCTGAATTTCATCCTGCCTTGGTGAGGGAGCATTTGCCTCAACACTACCTTGCAGGGCCTTTTCTGAAAGCATTGGCTCTGTCTGATTCTTTTCCTGTGTTTTGGGTTGGTGATCAGCTTCGTCATAGGCTTCGGGCTTAAACACCGGGTCATCAGTAATTTCTCTCGAGTCAGTCTGCGATTCTGCAACAGGGGTTACAGTCGGTGTCTCCGCAACCTGAGTCAAGGCCGTGTCGGCAACAGGCAGAGCAGGCTCAATCTCTGTGGCGGGGTCAACAGTTGGTTTCAGTTTTTGAAGATTGATATGAATGGCATGTGAAGAACCCGAAGATGTGGAGTCGGAAACCAGACGCGACGAAAAATGGAGGTTGAAAAAGAAAAAATAAGCAAGGCCGGTAACGATTACAAATGGCCAGTAACGATACCACTGATTCATGGATGCTGATTTTTCTGACTGACCGCAAAACTGACATGCTCGATACCGGCAGAACGCAAGGTATCGAGTAAACCAATAGCAACACCAAGATCCGCATCCCGGTCACCTTGAATAAGAACATGTCCCTGCGTTTCTTTCATGAGGCTTTTTACAGCCTGTGCGAGTTCAGTCGCATTAACAATCTGACCATCAAGATAGAGCTCACCCGCAGCTGTAATACTCACAATAACCACATTTCGTTCAATCGACGGGGAACCGGCGTACGGTAAATCGACATTGATACCTTTGTGCAAGGTCATCGACAACATCACATAGATAAAAAAGACCAACAATAAAAAGACAACATCAATCAGCGGCAAAAGCTCGACTCTGGCTTTTTGCTGTACAAAATGGTTTCTTATCTGCACGGCTTACTCTTTTGGGGCTGGGTCAAAAAGGCCCGATGACTGAATGGCTGAAAGGAAGTCCGTGCCTATGGTCTCCAGTCGTATAATTTCCGTGCTTTGTATACTTCTGAAAATATTAAAAGGTAACAGGGCCAACAGGGCAACACATAAACCGGCAGCGGTTGTGATCAGTGCCTCTGCAATCCCCCCAACAACAGACTGTGGATCTGCCACACCGGACTGGTTCAGCACTTCGAACGATTCAATAATACCCAACACAGTACCCAGAATGCCCAGCATAGGCGCCATGGTAATAACAGTATCCAGAAGGGATTGGCCTCTCGCCATTCTCTGTAGCTCGTTAACAGCAAGATTTTCGATTCTTGAAGCGGGATTCTGAGGCAGCTCATTTACCCCTCTGACTATCATGCGAACGCCCGGGTCGGGATGAGCGGCATCGAGCCGCTGAATTTCATCGACCTGCCCTTCCAGCAATTGCCTCAAACACGCTGACACCAACTTGTCATCGCGCCGTTGTTTTTCCATCAGCCAGAAAAACAAGCGCTCGAGCGTCACCACAGAAACCGCAAAGGAAAAGATCAGAAGGGGCCACATAACAGGCCCACCCTGAATAAACCATTCAGGCATTAGTCATTACCAGGATTGAATACTCAACGATTATCACCAAAAAACTTTGGTGTAACAAGGCAAGAAGAGCGGATCGAAAGGTGAGCGAACTACCGGGCTAAAAAACATACCTGTCTCCCAGGGATGGAATCGTAGCTTTTATCGACAATTGCTTGCCTAGACAATGCTGGAGGTTTTCCAGCGATTTTTCTTCACCGTGAACCAGAAAAAATCGGGGACAACAGGCAAAGGCCTTTGACCACACCAACAACTCATCCAGGCCTGCATGTGCAGAAAAACCCCCAATGGTATGAATTTTTGCCTTGACGGCAATGGTTTGACCAAAAAGCTTAACCGACTTTATGCCATCGACCAACATTCTTCCCAATGTTCCCTGAGCCTGATAACCAACCAATACAACATGGTTGTCAGCAGACCACAATCGATGTTTGAAATGATGGCGAATACGACCGCCGGTACACATGCCGCTTCCGGCAATAATAATAACGCCCTGTTTGATACGGTTAATCGCAATAGAGTCGTCAACAGATTCGGAAATCACCAGATTCGGCAAATACTCTGTCAGAGAGGCGGCATGTTCTTTCTTGAGATAGCGCGTATCCTGTGGATCCAGATCAGCAAGAAACCGGCTATAAGTATCAGTGACGGCCTTGCCCATAGGCGTATCCAGACAAACCACCCAGTTCCTTAATCCTCCCCGGTGATACAGTTTGCCAAGCTGAAAAAGCAGCTCCTGTGTTCTGCCAACCGCAAAAGCCGGAATCAGGATATTGCCACCTTTTCTCTCTGCCTCATCAATAACCTGAATC
>JAGRJA010000280.1 GCA_020443005.1 Pseudomonadales bacterium | reverse complement strand
GGCGCGACCATGCGAGTAGGCAAAAGGGTCGAAAGCACTTTCAACAATGGGTAGCAGCGCCAATTCGGACGGCATGTTTCTTTTTTCAATTTCATCGAGAATATGGAAAAGATAGCGACTCGCGCGTTTGTTTACTCTGTTCAGGTAGTCTCCATGGGCGGCATACCATTTTAGCTGGGTGTCAATTCTTGCGTGATCAATGGAGGGATCTAGCTTGTAGCCCGCCCGAAGTCTTTTCCAGATGTCACTTGATGCAGGGGCTGTGTCAATACTTTCTTCCCGATTAACGGCTGGGGTAATGCGTGCTGTTTCAGTTATCAGTGGTTCCGGTGTGTCGTCGGGCAATGTGCTTAAGGGTTCATACTCCCCGTTATTCTCGTTCACTGGCTCGGGCAGAATCTGGCTGATGTCATAGTCACTCGTCTGGTAATCCATTGCGGTGGTATCTGCATCCTGATGGGTGCCGGGGTTGAAGACGCTGCAACTACAAACGAGCAGCATAATAAAATAGATCAGATAAAGAGGGGGTTTTGTCATCTTCGGGTGCTGCTCAGGCGCTGTCTTTCCAGTTGCGGATTGTAGCAAATATATCCTCCGGCTTTGGGAGATTTTTATCGACGGGATTCATTTGCTTCAGCGCAGAGGCGATTACCTCTTTTTGATCGCAGCGTAGGAAAGGGTTGGTGTCGAGTTCTTCCAGAAGAGCAGAGGGTACTGTCGGCAACTGGTTTTGCCTCTTTGTGATAACCGTTTGCAAGCGTGTTTGAAGTTTCTGGTTTTGGGGTTCCACCAGGCAGGCAAACTCAAGGTTGGAGCGTGTGTATTCATGGGCACAATAAATTAGGGTTTGTGGTGGCAAGGTCGCCAATTTCTGAAGGGAGTTGTACATCTGCCTGGGCGAACCTTCAAAAATCCTGCCGCACCCGCCTGCGAAGAGTGTGTCACCCACAAAAGCCAATGGTTGTCTCTGATTTTCATGGTAAAAGCAGATGTGGTCCAGTGTATGTCCGGGGATGGCGATAACCCTGAAATGGCAGGATTCGCTGATTTCCACAACATCATTATCACTTAAAAAACAATCAATTTGATCAAGGGTGCTTTTTTCTGACCCCCAGACACATAAATCCGGATAAACGCGTTTCAATGCCTGAATCCCGCCACTGTGATCAAAATGATGATGTGTCAGGAAGATGCCTTTCAGGTCAAGTTTTTCCTTTTCAAGAAAGTGCATGACGGGCTCCGCGTCACCGGGGTCAACGACATAGGCTTCATTAAGCTTGTCCTGCGTAAAAACCCAGATGTAATTATCATTGAAAGCAGGGATTCCATGGATGGCTAACATCTTGAGGCTCTATTTAAACTGTTGTTTAATGATAGTTCGTGATGTTTAAGAAACATCGGGTGATGTTCTCAGGCTCAATGGAATCTGTCCAGTGTTCAAGCGAATTCTCAGGAAAAAAGACCGGAAAAGTCGTTATGACTTCCGGCGCTCTGCCAAAGAGGTTGGCCGCTGGTTTTCAGAAGGTCGCGGTCAGGCATTGTTGGCGGCAGAAAAATCGGCAATTGACCTTGAACTTGAAAATCATTTTGGCTATCACCTGTTGGAAATCAGTGTCTGTGAAAATTCGCGGCTTTCCTCAGCGAGCCCGGTTCAGCACTGTTTTTGCCTCAACCCGATGTTCAGTCATCTTGAGAAAGGCGCGTTGGCTGCCAGGCTCGATGCTTTTCCGATTGAAAGCGAATCACTCGATATTGTTCTCTTGCATCATGTCATTGAATTTGCGGCTACGCCCCACCAAACGCTCAAGGAAGTCAGCCGCGTGTTGATTCCACGCGGGCATGCCGTTCTTGTTGTTTTCAACCGCTGGAGTCTGATTGGTATCTGGAAAAAAATCCTCGGGCTGTCTGCCAATGATCGTAGTCAGGATTTCCAGAGTCTTTCGCCACAAAGGATTGAGGACTGGTGCAAGTTGCTGGATATGGAACCGGTCAGCATTCAGCATGTTTACTACGGTTTTCCCGCTGGCTCCGGGCTGGTTAAAAAGCTGTTTGGATTTCTTGAAAGTCTGGGGCAGCGGTTTGGCCTGCCTTTCGGCGCTGTGTATATACTGACACTTCAAAAAAACCTGAATGCATTGACACCGCTAAAGCCTGACTGGCGTATTTCAGCTCCTCGTCTGGGGCGTTTTTCTGCTGTTCAACCATTGACAGGTCGCGTACCATCGGCACCTTTTTCACAACAGAAAAAAAAGGTTTTGCATTGAAGAAAACGGTCGAAATTTTTACCGATGGGGCCTGTAAAGGGAATCCTGGGCCTGGTGGCTGGGGTGCTGTTCTTCGCTATCAGGGCACGGAAAAACAGCTTTTCGGCGCTGAAAGGGAAACAACCAATAACCGCATGGAGTTGATGGCCGCGATATCGGCCCTTCAGGTGCTTAAAGAGCCTTGTCGGGTCGAGCTCACCACGGATTCTCAATATGTACGACAAGGGATAACCACATGGCTGGAAAACTGGAAGTCCCGAAACTGGAAAACCTCAAATAGAAAGCCTGTTAAAAATCAGGATCTGTGGAAGCAGCTTGATGAAGAAAGCAGTCGTCATAAAATAAACTGGCATTGGGTCAAAGGTCACAGCGGTCATCGGGAGAATGAAATCGCTGATCAACTCGCCAATAAAGCTATAGAGGAGTTGTTATGAGGCAAGTTGTTCTCGACACTGAAACAACCGGCTTATCTCCCCAGCAGGGGCATCGTATCATTGAGATTGGCTGCGTAGAGCTTGTCGATCGCAAGTTAACTGGAAAACACTATCACCAGTACATAAAGCCAGAGCGTGATATCGATGAAGGCGCTCAGGCGGTTCATGGCATATCCAGCGAGTTTCTGGCAGATAAACCGGTTTTCTCGCAGATCTACCCTGAGTTTTTTGAATTTATCAAGGGCGCTGAATTAATTATCCACAACGCTCCCTTTGATATCGGCTTTATCAATCACGAAATTGAGTTGCTGCAACAAGGCAAACAACCCATCACGGACTTTTGTCGTGTGGTTGATACGCTGGCAATGGCCAAGTCGCAGTTTCCCGGTCAGAAGAACAATCTTGATGCACTTTGTCGCCGGTTTTTTGTTGATAATTCGCAGCGCACCTTGCACGGCGCCTTGCTAGACGCCGAAATACTGGCTGATGTCTATCTTGTTATGACCGGTGGGCAAACATCCCTGGCGCTTTCTGCCGAGAGCGAAAAGAAAAATACCAGTCAGGGAGGGGGTGAGCAGCGTATTCGCAAGCTCACAAAAAACTATAAACTTAAAGTGATTGCTGCCAGCCAGCAAGAGCTTGCAGCACATGAAAAAAAGCTGGATGAAATCACTTCATTTAATGACGGCGGGCTTTGTATCTGGCGTAAGCCTTCTATTTAGCTTGTCTTCTACACCTTCTACAGGAAGAAGGCAACGGACAGTATGCCAACGCCAGACATGACAATTGTGTAGGGCAAGGCAAGCAAGACCATTCTTCCATAAGAAAGCCTGATCAAAGGAGCAATGGCAGATGTCAACAAAAACAGGAAAGCAGCCTGACCATTTGGTGTGGCGACACTTGGAAGATTGGTTCCTGTATTAATGGCCACTGCCAGTGTTTCGTAATGTTCATGTGATATCTGCCCCAGGTCAAAGGCAGACTGAACCTCATTGATATACACCGTTGCAACGAAAACATTATCGCTGATCATTGAGAGTAGGCCGTTAGCGATAAAAAACATGACAGGTTGTATTTCCGCATCCATCTCAAGCACATGATTGATGATTGGCGTAAATAGATGTTGGTCGTGAATAACGGCTACAACAGCGAAGAAAACAACCAGAAGGGCAGTGAAAGGCAGGGATTCCTGAAAAGCATGACCAATTTCATGTTCATTGATGATGCCGTTAAAGGTAGTGAGTAAAACAATAACCATAAGGCCTACGATGCCCACTTCGGCGATATGGGTTGCAAGAGAGATAATCAGAATTACACCAATAACGCCCTGAACCAATAACTTGACCTTGTCGCTGCTGTCTCTTTTGCGATCTTCCTCTGCCTGGAACGCCTCAAGAATTGACCGGACATTGTCGGGAATTTTTTTGCCGTAATCCATCCAGCCTTTGTATTCCAGAAAGAAACATGTCGCAAAACCGGCAAACAGTGTCGGCATTGAAACCGGTGCCACTTGCTTGAAGAATGTGAAAAAGTCCCAGCCTGTTTTATGGGCAATGAGCAGGTTCTGTGGCTCGCCAACCAGTGTGCAAACCCCGCCGAGTGCAGTGCCTACGGCTCCATGCATCAACAGGCTGCGGAGAAAGGCGCGGAATTGGTCCAGGTCTGACCGGTGAAGCTCCTTCACATTATTATCGTCACTATGATCGTGTTTGTGGTGGTGCTGTTTCCCTGAGGCAACTTTATGGTAGACACTGTAAAAACCAACAGCTACCGTGATTAAAACAGCAGTTACTGTCAAGGCGTCAAGAAAGGCGGAAAGAAACGCCGCTGCAAAACAAAAAAGAAAGGAAATGAGCATTTTGGAGCGTATCTTGATAAGAATTCTGGCAAAAATATAGAGCAGCAGATCTTTCATAAAATAGATGCCGGCTACCATGAAAATTAACAGCAGGATAACCTGAAAATTATTAAGGGCTTCGTGGTATACCGATTCGCTGGAGGTAAGCTTGAAAATAACGGCTTCAATAGCGAGAAGGCCGCCTGGCTGTAGTGGGTAGCATTTGAGTGCCATGGCGAGCGTGAAAATGAACTCAGCAATCAGCAGCCATCCGGCAATAAATCCACCCGTATGGCCGGGAACAAGCAGTATGATCATCGGGTTTATGATCAGGAAAGCAATGATGGTTCTTTTATACCAGGCGGGGGCATTTCCCAGAAAATTTTGTATGAAAGCCTGTCCAAGCGTTGTGTTCATAGTCAGTTACCGGCAGATAGAGGCAAGTGGATGCGAAAGTTACGCCTATTCTCAGATTTTTCAAGTGCCATAACTGTGGATTTGTCGATTTATGTCAAACAGCAGGATCTTTGCGGCGCAATTGGCAATTGCGCGTTTCAGACTGTTGCTGTAATCCACGATGCTTGGAAATGGCATCGCTTCTGGGATACACTTCGAGTAGAATTGAAATCCGTTATCTAAGTTGCTGTTTTGCAAGCAATTCGGCTGAGGGATATTATCTTTGTTTGGTTAAGGGCGAAAAACTGTGGCGGAAATCAAAAAAATCAACCCATCTTCTCTAAATATGATAAAAACCGAGTTGTTTGCCAGTATTGAGCAATGCTCGGGGCATCTGGAACAGTTCATTTCTTCCAGAGACAGGGAAGACTTTCTTCTGGAAACCATCGCCGGGCTCAAACAGATACTCGGCGTGATGAAATTGCTCCAGCTGGATGGAGCTGTTCTGCTCTGTAGTGAAATGGTTCTTCTTGCTGAAAGCATACCCGTTGGTGCCGATGAAAAATTCGATAAGTCATTGAGCTCTTTAAGTACAGGCTTTTTTGTTGTCACCCGTTATTTTGAATACTTGCAGCAGTATGGTCAGGCCTTGCCGATTCTTTTGCTGACGACCATCAATGAGTTGCGCCAGTCCAGAAAACAGCCTCCCTTACCTGAAATCGATTTTTATAATGTAAATGCCGAGGGTGTTCGTCCGACGATACCGAAGTGTGATGAACAACCCGATGGTGAAGAATACCTGTCGCTTGTTCGTCGTTTGCGCCATATGTACGAAGTAGGGCTGGTCGGCATTATTCAGGACAAGAAAGCGAGCTATTCGCTGGGTATGATGAAGCGTGCGATGGAACGAATGGATAAAATTTTCGCTGACACGCCTTCAGGCCAATTATGGTGGCTAATGAAAGTGGCCTTGTTTGTCATGGAAGATAAGAAAATGAGCATTACCCTGCCGAGAAAATTTCTGTTTTCCTCGGTTGACCGCTACCTCAAACAACTTCATAAAAAAGGCAAGGATGCACTCAATGATAAACCCGCTGAAAATATCCTGAAGGGGCTTTTGTACATTATTGTCGTATCCGGTTCTGATGATAAAAGTGTTACCGAGGTTATTGCAGCCTTTAATGCCCCCCCTTTACCTTATAACGAAGCACAGTTGCAACAGGAGTTGGAGAACCTTCGGGGGCCGGAAATGGGTACAGTCCATTCGGTTGCCGAGGTTATCAAGGAAGAAATTCGCAATGTTAAAAACCAGCTCGAAGTTGTTTCCGAAAGCAATGTTGCTATCGACGAGAACTATGCTGAAATTGCATCTTCACTTGGTCGTGTAGCGGATATTATGGCTGTTGTCGGTTTGAGCACAGCAAGTAACACCTTGAGAGAGCAGGTGAATAATTTTAGTGCCTGGGCAGGCGAAGAACATGCTGCAACTCCAGAAGAGTTGATTGAAGCAGCGGATGCGCTTTTATATGTTGAAAGTACGATCAGCAACCTGGAAAGAATCAATTTGTCGCCCCAACGGCTTGCTGAGGCAAATGCTCTGGCACGCGACCAGGTTATTTCCAGTAGCCAGTTGGCAGAAGCAGAGAAAGTTGTCCTGGAAGAGGCGCATACCGGCTTGTCTTTGGTGAAACGCTCCATTGCCTCTTTTGAAGAATCGAACTATGACAAACATCACATTGCCAATCTTGGTAAAAGCCTCAACGCTGTCAGAGGGGTTCTTGTTGTTTTGAATATGGAGCGCGCCGCCAAAATATGCGCATCCTGCGTTGATTTTGTGGATGACACCCTGATGACTAATCATGAAGGCGCCATTCACCAGATGCTGGAAACTTTCGCTGATGCCGTGATTAGTATGGAATATTTTCTAAAGGCATACTCAGAAGATGGGTTCAGGGATGATAATTTGCTGAATCTGGCCGAAGAAAGTGTTCAGGCACTGGGTTATCCCGTCAGTTGAGCGACCCTAGATTAAAAAACGGAGAAAAATATGCTGTATACCTTGCTGATGATAGCGTTTTTATTTTTGGCTCTGCTTATTCTGTTCATCTCTTTCAAATTCTTGGTAAAAATTTCATGGTTTCTGGGCTGGATCAGGGGTAATGCAGGCTTGTTGTTTCTTGTTCTCTCCGTGGCCTTTGCCCTGACCGGTTATGACTTCAGGCATTTTAAACCGGTTCCGAAAGAAAAGCCGGTTCTGACCGTGTCATTTCAGAAAAAAGCGGATAACGCGTTTATGGTGACCCTTTCCGATGAGAGCGGAAGCGAAACCCGGCAATTGGTTAATGGGGAGGAATGGATCGTTTTTGCGGATACACTCAACTGGTCTCATCAGTTTTCCGGCATCGGTTTTACGCAAGGTTACAGGTTTAAACAGTTTTCCACCCGCTTGAAAGAGAGTGGCAAAACGGGTTCCGAAGATGGCGAAGTATTGAGTCTGAAGCCGGAATCACTCTTTGGGGTAGATGCGTGGCAGGTCGTCTCAATGATCGAGCAGTTTTTGCCGGTTGTCCAGGCAGGAACGGTTAATCCGGG